>JAADEK010000004.1 GCA_013153455.1 Aquificota bacterium | reverse complement strand
GTTTCTACCCCCTCTCAAACACCACCCTTACCTCTGTTCCTTGCGAGGGTGTGCTTTCTATAAGAAGGTGGGCGCCTTGGGCTTTGGCGAGTTTGCGCGCGATTGAGAGTCCCAAGCCGAGTCCCGCGCTCTCTTCGCCTCTTATGAACGGCTCAAAAACGAGCGGTATACTCTCCTTCTTTATACCTATCCCGGTGTCCCTGACAGAGATTACTTCCTTTCCGTCCTCACGGAAAGAGCGTATCTCAACCTTTCCCCCGCTTTTGTTGTAGGTTATAGCGTTGTCTATCACGTTGCGAAGGACTATCCTCAGCTTCTCCCTGTCCGCCTTGATACGCTCAAGCTCAAGGTGAACGTTTACGGAAAGACCCTTTTCACTTATCCTCTCTTCGTAATCCCTGAGAATCTCATCTAAAATCCCCCGAAGCTCAACCTCCTCAAGCCTCACCTCACCCCTTGACTCCGCAAAAGCAAGCCCGTAAAGCGTATCAACAAGGGAACGGAGTTCCTTCGCGCGGAGGAGCGCTCGGTTTATGAGCTCCCGCCGAAAGGTATCACGCTCATCCCGAAGGAGCGTCTCAAGCGCGAGCGAGATTACGCTGAGGGGTGTCTTTAGCTCGTGACTAAGAGCGCCGAGAAACTCCTTCCTGAGCTTCTCAAGCATTAGACTCTCGTCCGTTCTCTCAACGAAAAGCCCGACCCAGTCTTTACCCACGACCGTCCTCGCCCTGTAGCTCCCCTCTTTGTATGTAAAGCTCTTCTCCTTTCCCTTCCCCTCGTTGAACGTCTCCTGAAGAAGACCTATGAGGTCTATAGACCTGAAAACCTCGTAATAATAGCCCTCTCTCTTCGCTCCCCCGAAGCTCTCCCTCATCCTTTCGTTCATAAAAAGAACCCTTCCGTCAAGACCCAGAAGCGCAACCCCCTCGCTCACGTGCTCAAGGAGTTCCTTCATAGTTCATTTAAATTTAATCCCCTAAAATTTTAGTAAACCTTGCATAGATTCTATTACAACATAAATTATAAATTTGATTATCGGAGAAGGAGGTGCGTAAGATGAAGGTAATGGTCGTAAAGGACAAGGTGCAAAGGGAAAAGGCTCTCGGTAGGCTTCTGAAGAGGAGGAAGGTGGTCGCTGTTGTGAGCGACCCCTCAGACCTCAAGAGGGATATAGTAAAGAAGGCGGACGTGGTTCTGCTTGAGCATGGAGAGGATAGCTCTCGTAGAGGATGACAGGGACCTCGCTCTTCTCATTGAGCACAACCTCAGGAGGGAGGGCTACCTCGTCAACAGCTTTGAGCGGGCTACTCCCTTTTTTGATTTCATAACGAAAAACAAGGTTGACCTCATACTCCTTGACATCATGCTTCCAGACCTTGACGGGTTCAGGGTTCTTAGGTTCTTAAAGAATCGCGTAGACCTTAAGGATATCCCTTTAATCTTAATTACCGCCAGAGGCGGTGAGGAGGACAAGATAAAGGGTCTTGAGCTTGGCGCGGACGACTACGTGACAAAGCCCTTCTCCGTTCGGGAGCTCCTTGCGCGCGTCAGGGCTGTTCTGAGGAGGTATAAGAAAAACAACGCGGAGGGCGTTCTTGAACTTGACGGTATAAAGGTATTAATAAACGAGGGGAGGGTTCTCGTTGACGGAAAAGAGGTAAACCTCACACCGACGGAGATGAGGATTTTAGCCCTCCTTATGGAAAACTACGGGAGGGCTATGAGCAGGGGTTTTATCGTTGAAGCCCTCGGGCTTCACGAGACGGGGGAAAGGGCGGTTGACGTCCACATAAAGCACATTCGCGACAAACTCGGTCCTTACAAACACTACGTAAAGACCGTCCGAGGTATAGGCTACAAGGTGGAAAGATAACCCCTCCTTTATGCTAATATCGTGTTAAAATTGTGTTAAACTTTTAAAAACTTTAACCGCGAGGTGGGTGTTATGAGAAAATCCCCCCTTCTCCCCCTTTTTCTCTCCGCCCTTTTTTCCTCTTTTTCCTTTTCCCAAGAGGAGATTGTCCTTGAGGAGGTGGAGGTCGTAAGCAGGGAAGAAGAGAAAAACTTAGAAGTTCCCGTAAGGGTTGATACCGTTCCGAAGGAGGAGCTTGAGCTTGACAAGCCCCTTCACCCCAAAGAGAGCCTGAACTCCCTGCCGGGCGTCCTTATCACGCAGGTCGCCGCGGTTCTCGGACACGCCACAGCTATAAGGCTCCCCATAAACTACGGACCCTACTACCTATACCTTCAGGACGGCATTCCCGTCCAATCAACGGGCTTCTTCAACCACAACGCCCTCTGGTGGACCTCTTTCCTGACATCGCTTGAGGGTGTAGAGGTTCTGAAGGGTGTGGGAACCGCCATATACGGCTCCGACGCCATAGGAGCGGTTGTGAACGTAAAGAGTGAGGAACCCTCTTGGAGCCTGAGGAGGAACTTCTTCCTTGAGGGAGGAAGTTACGGAACCTTCAGGGGTATCCTCGGCGTCTCCGACGCGGTCGGGGAAAGCTCCGCATACCTCCTTAAGGCTTCCTTCTCAACGAGCGACGGCTGGAGGGACAAAACGGGCTACGACCGCTGGGAAGCCATAGGTAAATACAACTTAGTCCTTTCGGAGAACTCAACCCTGAAGCTCCAACTCATCGCAAACAGACTTGACGCCCAGATGGCGGGCTACTTGGACTACGAGACCTTCAAGACGAACCCCGAAGACTCGGGACTCCCTCCCGACCTCACGGACCCCTACAGAAAGGTTGATATGGTTCGCCTCTCCGCGGAATACGAAAAACTCTTCGGTGAAAACAAGCTCAGCGTAATCCCATACCTAAGATACAACAGAAACCAATACGTGGCGACGTGGATACCGAAGGTTTACCCCGAAAACGACACAAAGACCTACACCGCGGGACTCCTTACCAAGTATAAGTTCTCAACCCCGTTGGGTGAGACATTCGTAGGGCTTGACCTTGAATACACATACGCGGACAGCCACTATTACCAAACAAGACCGACACAAGTAATATGGGGAAAGGAATACCCTCAAGGCGACATTTACAAATACACCGTAGACTTTATAAGCGTCGCTCCATACCTTCACCACGAGAAGTGGGTGGGAAGGTTTAAACTCTCCTTCGGTCTTAGGGCGGATTACGCCAGATACGACTACGACAACAAACTCACGCCCGGGGAGTTCGGCGTCTGGTATAGACCCGACGACAGAACGGACGAGTTCTCACACGTAAGCCCGAAACTCGGACTCCTATACAAGATAAACGAAACCAACGCCCTCTTTCTCAGATACGCGAACGGCTTCAGGATACCCCAAGCGAGCACACTCTACAGGCTCAAGGTAAACACCGCGGAATACAAACTTGACCCCGAAATAGCGGACATGTATGAGGTGGGCGTTAAGGGAGCCTTCAGGAACTTCTCTTACTCGGTAAGCTACTACTACATGACCATAAAGGACATGATAGTGACAAACAGGGACGCTATAACGGGCATTACCTACAGGGAAAACGCGGGGAAAACGGAGCACAAGGGGATTGAGATAGGCGCGCAGATTTCCCTCCTTTCGGGACAGGTAAAACTGAGGGGAGCTTACTCCTATAGCCTTCACAAATACCTTGACTACACCTCGGGAGGTGTCGTTTACGACGGCAAATACATGGCTATGGCACCCAAACACCTCGGGAACGCCCGCCTCATAATAAAGCCTCGCTTCCTCAGAGGCTTCAGCGCGGAGCTTGAATACCAATACGTCGGCTCATACTACATGGACGACCTGAACACAAAAAAATACGGGGGGCACGAACTTTGGAACCTCAGGGCGGACTACAAACTAAACAAATACGTCTCCTTCTTCGGTAAGGTTCTCAACCTCACGGACGAACTATACGCGGAAACCGCGAACATAGCCTACGGAAAAGAGCGCTACAGACCCGGCTACCCCAGAACCGTATACGTAGGTCTAAAAGCGGTATGGTGAGAAAACTCCACCGCGTAGCGGGCGTCCTCTCCTTCCTTTGGCTCTTCCTCCTCACACTTTCGGGTCTTTTGCTCAACCACGAGAAGAACCTCTTGAGCTGGGACTTCCTCTGGCGTTGGGAAGTTCCCATCTCCCTCTTTCATCCCGATGCCCTAAAGGCGCACGCAAACAGGGACATCACCTCACTCCTAAACACAAAAAAAGGACTCTTTATAGGCGCGATGACGGGCTTTTACGACCCGAGCGGAAAGAGACTATACAAAGGGAGGGTCTTCAAACTTGAACCCCTCACAAACGAAGGAACCCCCATAGCCCTCGCGACCGACGACGGGATAAAGATTTTTGACGGAAAAAGAATAAAAGACCTGACCCTAACGGGTCAGGTGGTTACGTCCCTTTCGGTCAACTACCCGAAAGCCATCGCGGTTATCAAAAAAAGAGAGCTTTACCTCGTTGACCTCAAGGACGGGAGCACCCTTCCCCTCCCGACGCCCCAAGTAGCGGAGCTACCGGAAAAAGTTCGCCTCGGGAGGTTCGTGCGCGATTTTCACTACGGGAGGGGACTCCTCACCCAGCCCCTCTCCGCATACCTGAACGACCTCTTTTCCCTTGCCCTCCTTTGGAGCACTCTTACGGGTTTTGTTCTCTTTTTCGTCAGAAAGCTTAAAGGAAAGAGGAAAACAAAGCGCCTTCTTTACCGCCTCCACGGGACAAAGAGCCTCCTTCTCACACTTCCCTTCGTCTTTCTCCTTCTCCTTACGGGTCTTTTTATAAACAGGTGGGAGCTGTTTTTACCCCTCATGAGGGCTGAGGTTCCCCTGAACCTCCTGCCTCCCGCTTACCGCTCACCTCACACGGACATATGGGACGTTGACTACGACGGGAGAACCGTCAGGATAGCGACGCGCGTCGGTCTTTACAGACTTGACGCGGGAATCTGGAGGCTTGAGTGTGAGGGCTTTGCCTACAAACTGAGACGCTTCGGTGAAAAGCTATACATCTCGGGCATGGGCGCCCCCAACAGGGTTTTAACAAAAGAAGGCTGTGAGATTCTTACCAACACCCCGCACATGCCCGTTGATTTCGTTAAAAAAGACGGAAAAGTAGTCCCCGTAGTGAGAAACCGGGTAAAACTTGAGCGCTCGTCTTTACCCCTTTACACGTTCCTCCTCTCCCTTCACGACACAAGCGCCATAGGCTACCGCTTTTTACTCCTGAACGACATCACCGCCCTCCTTTCCCTCTTTTTGTGCGTAAGCGCCCTATACCTCTGGGGAAGGAGGCTCATCAGGAGTTTCTTTTCCTCCTGAAAAGTTCGGGAAGTTTCAAGATATACACGTATATGCGCTTCCACCTGCTCCACTCAATTGCGGGTAGGTTCGCGCCGTAAGTCTTTCCCCCCTCAAGGTCCGAAGCTACGCCCGACTTTGCGGTCACAACGACGTCGTCCCCTATCCTCACGTGGTCCGCAACACCGACCTGACCCGCCAAAATCACATTCCTACCCGTTCTCACGCTCCCCGAAAGACCCACTTGGGAAACGAGTATATTCCTCTCCCCGACGTCGCAGTTGTGCCCCACCATGACCAGATTATCAACCTTCGTCTCTTTGCGTATCCTCGTTGCGTCTATAAGAGCCCTGTCTATCGTCGTGTTCGCCCCTATCTCAACGAAGTCCTCTATAACGACCGAACCTATGTGATTTAGTTTAATTATCCCCTTCGGGGATATATGATAACCAAAGCCGTCCGCCCCTATCACCGCACCGCTGTGTATCCTCACATAACGCCCTATCACCGTGTTCCTGTATATGTGAACCCCGCTGAAGATAACGCTCCCCTCACCCACCACCGTGTTATCACCTATATACGTAAAGGGGTAAACCTTTACGTTCCTCCCGAGCTTCACATTCCTTCCTATAACGACGAAATCCCCCACGTAAACACCCTCGCCGAGCTCCGTCCCCTCCCCTATTGAAGCCTTAGAAGATATACCGGTCGGGTGCTCCTCCGGGAAAAAAGCGCTCAAGAAGCGGGCGAGGGCTTCCTTAACGTCCCCGACCTTTATATAGGGAATTCCCGAAAGATTTTCGTCCGTCACGACAAGCTTTACCCTTCCCCTTAATTTTTCAACATCACACCTTCGGCAAAAAACGACGGTCCCTTCCTTCGGGTTTTCCGGACTTGATATCCCGATGACGTAGTCCTCCCCGTTCGCGAACAGCTCTCCTTCCACTACACGAGCCAAATCCTTTATGTAAATCTTCATAATTATGATTTTAAGAAGTTGATAAATTAATACTTGAGCATGAGGGAGTTCGTGGACAAGGAGAGACCCGCGTCCGAGAAACTCAAAGAGATACTTGAGCGCTACAGGTATGACATCCCCTCTCTCATCTCCGCCCTGAAGAAACTTATAGAGGAAGACCCCTACTACCTTGAGACCTACGTGTATCTATCGGAGATACTTGAAAACGAAGGCTACATAAAGGAGGCGGAGGAGGTTCTACTTGAAGCCTACAACAAAGCTATGGAGCTGATAAGGGACGAAAACGGGAACCTGCCCGACAGACTCCCTTGGAAGCACGAAACCAACCGCCACATCATAAAAGCCCTCCTTGAGACGGGGATAATGTTTTGGGAGCTGGGCGAGCTTGAGAAGGCTCTTGACGTTTTGAAACTCCTCTACAAGCTTGACCCCGAAGACCCCGTAGGCGTTCGCTACTACATACTCGCGATACTCCAGAATATGGGCTTTGAAGAGTTTGAGCTCACGTTCGGAAAAAACGGGGGGTATGATACGCGCTCCCTTGAGGAGTGGTTCAAGAGAAACGAGGAAGTCTTCAGGAAGTTCATAAACACCTGAGGAGCTTTTCACGAAGGCGGGAAAGCGCCCTTGACTTTATCTGAGCTACGCGCGAGACCGATGTTCCGAGAACCTTCGCCACCTCCTTGAGCGGAAGCCCCTCGTAAAAGACGAGCTGAATCACGAGCTTTTCCCTCTGGGGAAGCTCGCTTATCGCCTCCCTGAGCCTCCTCTCAAAGTCCTTCTTTATAACCCTCTGCTCAACGTCCTCACCCGAAGAAATCAGCTCGGAAAAATCCCTTACGTTCTCCCTGAATACCTCCTCAAGGCTCAAGATGTAAGAAAAGGAAATCTTCTTTAAAGTCCTGATGAGCTCATCAACCGATATACCGAGCTCGCGGGCTACCTCCTCGTCGCTCGGCTCCCTACCGAGTTTCTCCTTCAGTCTTTCAAGAGCTTCACGGACGCGCTTTTCCTTTTCCCTTATGTGCCTGCTCCCGAAATCAAGACTCCTCAAGTAGTCGTATATGGCGCCCTTTATGCGGAGCTTCAGGTAGCGCTCCGCTCGCTTCGGGTCTTGAGTGTTCAGTCTGTCCACACCCTTTATAAGACCTATAATCCCGTAGCCGATGAGGTCCCTCACGTCAACGTCGTCAGGAAGGTGTTTCTTTATGTTGTAAGCTATCCCCTTCACGAGGGGCAGATACCTCAGGATAAGCTCTTCTCTCTCGGATTGCTCTCTGTAAGGGTTTTTCATACTCCCAGCTTTTTAAGTATTTTACTCCAAAATCCCTCCCGTGCCCGAACATCAAGGTTTAGGTTTGATACCGCCTCCCTTAGCTCCTCCTTAAAGCCCCTATCAACGGGACTTTGGTCTATAACCCTCCTTATCAGGTTCTTCCTGTAGCGCACGTAACCTATGTAGTTCAGGCGGGCGCTCGTGTAGCGCACCGCAAGTAGCTCAAGGCTTTCCGCTACGGTTCTCGCTTCCGCGGAGTTGTCCGCCTTGTTCACGATAACGTAAAAGTCCCTCACCCCCTCTTGTTTGTTTATGACCTTTATGAGCGCGTAGGCGTCCATTATGGCGGTCGGCTCGGGGGTAGTTATAACTATGGGTATGTTCGCGCTTGAAGCCAAAAGAACGGTCGTCTTATGAATACCTGGGGGTGTGTCTATTATCACGTAGTGAAAGTTTTCCTCCGCAAACTCGTGGAGTTTGAGAAGAAGGTTCGTAAGTTGGGTTTTGGGGAGGTCCGCGAGGCTCTGAAAACCGCTTCCCCCCGATATAAAGAAGAGATTCTTACTTACCTCAACGGGTAGCTCGTCTATCGTAGCAAACCCCCTTATGAAGTCCGAGAGGTCTTTTGAGGGCGAGATACCATACATGAGGTGGACGTTGCTAAGACCGAGGTCTCCGTCAAATATCAGAACCCTCTTCCCGCTTTCGGAAAGAATCTCACCGAGGTTAATCGCGACGAGCGTCTTTCCCACTCCCCCCTTCCCGCTTGAGATTGATATGTATGTCGTTTTTAGGTCCCTTCCCTCTCTAAGAGAGAGTAAGCTCAACTGCTGGTCTGTTTTCATCTTCGTCCTCTAAAATTAATCGGACTAAGTAATCGTAGTTTGCCATGACGATATCGTCGGGCAGTATCTGCCCTGTTGTGAAGCAAAGTATAGGATACTGCGTTCTGTATGCGACGTTTATGATACTCCCCGGGCAAGGTGTCTCATCAAGCTTCGTGAATATCAATCCCTTTATGGAAAAGGCACCGAATTGCATTATCGCCTCATACATGACGAGCTCCGAGAGGTTCGCAGCTATGGTTAGGTATGTGCTTATCTCCGAGACCTTAAAGAAAGCTTCAAGCTCCTTGAGCCTCACAACGTCGTAATGACTCCTTCCCGCGGTATCAACGAGCACAACGTCAAGGTCTCCCATGCTGAGGAGCTTCTCACCGAAGTCCTTCGGGGTCTCCGCGGACTTGAAGGGAACGCCGAGGACTTCCGCGTATTTCCTGAGCTGTTCGTATGCCCCCACCCTGAACGCGTCAAGCGTAATTATACCTATCCGCTTTGTGTGTTTTTTAAGAAGGTGGGCGAGCTTTGCTATTGTCGTAGTCTTTCCCACACCCGTCGGACCCACGAGCGCAACAACCCTCGGGGGGTTCTCAAGGAAACCCTCCTCAATCTTTATATTCTTCTCAAAGCTTTCACGAATAGACCTAAAGGGCTCGTCTTTAAAGTCGTATACCCTGTTATCAAGGTCGTAACCGCACGCGTCTTCAACGAGCTTCTCCGCTATCTCTCTGTTTACGCTCTTTAGAACCATCTTCTCAAACACACGCCTGACGCGCGATGAGTATTGCTCGTCTTTCTGATGCGCCTGAGCCTTTCCCTCCCCGTTGCTCACAAGCTCGCTCACTATCCTCTTTAGGCTCTCTATCTCCCTGAGGAGTTCCCTCTCCCTTTCTACCTCCTTCCTGAAGTCCTCCTCCTCCTTTATACCTATCGTTACCTCAAGCATCTTCTTTGAGAATATCGGTAAAAAACCGAGCCTCCTTTTTTTCACAACGCGGGACGAGAGGATTACCGCGTTCTCCCCGTATTCCCTTTCAAGTATCTCTATCGCTTCCTGTATGGAGCTTACCTCAAGCTTCTTAATCTTCATCTACTATACCCAATATCTTTATGTTAACTTGCTTTTCAAGCTCGTTGTAAGACAGCACCGCAAGCTCGGGCAGATACGGCTCAAGCGTTTTTCTTACGAACCTCCTTACCTCACCGGACGTGAGAAGAACGGGGATAGCCCTGTATTGCGCAAACTTCACTATCTCCTTCTTTATCCTCGGTAGGAGTTTGTTAAGGACGAAGTCTATAAACTCGTCGTCCCTCTTTTCCTTTATGAAGTGTATGAGCTTTGCCTCAACCTTCGGTGAGAGGGCTATGGCGTAAAGCGTTCCGTCGGTCATATACATACGCGTTATGCGCTTTGAGAGCGCCTGCCTTACGTATTCTGTGAGGAGGTCGGGGTCTTTCGTCTGGTCTATGTAGTCCGCGAGCGTCTCCAATATCGTAAGGAGGTCGTTCACGGGTATACCTTCCCTCAGGAGGTTCTGAAGAACCCTGTGAAGAACCGAAAGCGGAACCTGTTCGGGAACTATCTCTTTGACCACCTTCGGGTATTTCTTTGAAAGTAGCTCAACGAGCTCCATAACCTCGTTCCGCGTAAGAAGCTCGTGGAGGTTCCTCTTTATGACCTCCGAGAGGTGTGTGATGAGGACGGTTTCGGGGTCTACGACCATGTATCCGAGCTTTTGGGCTTCCTCTTTTTTACTCTCCTCTATCCAGTAAGCCTTTATCTTAAAGGCTGGGTCGTAGGTTTCTATACCTTCTATCTTCCCCTTTGCGTTCCCGAGGTCAACCGCGAGGTAATGCCCCGGCATTATCTCGTATCTGTCAACCTCTATCCCCTTTATGAGGATGCGGTATTCGCTCGGCTTTAGCTTCAGGTTATCCCTTATGTGAACGAGGGGTATGATTACACCGTATTCCTTCGCGAGTTGTTTTCTTAGGTTCTTTATCTTCTTCGGTATCTGACCGCCTTGGTTTTCGTCAACCATCGGTATGAGCGCGTAGCCTATCTCAAGGGATATAGGGTCGGGCTGAGGTATAAGCTCCTCCTCTTCCTGTTCCTTCTCCTTTAGTTTCTCCTTCGCGAGCTTTTCAAGCTCTTTAATCTCGCGCTCCTTCAGGGATTTTGTGAGCGCGTAGTAGAGCAAAAGAAGCCCGCCCGCGGTAAGGAGGAAGGGAAGCGTGGGAAGACCCGGAACGAGCCCCGTAAAGCCGAGGACACCCGCGGAGTAAAGCAGGGCTTTGGGTTGTCTTACGAACTCCTCCGTTATAGCCTCACCGAGGTTTTCCTCGGAGGACATCTTCGTCGTGAGAACCCCCGCAGCGGTTGAAAGGAGGAGGGCGGGTATCTGGGACGCGAGACCCTCACCGATTGAGAGAATCGTATACGTCCTCAGGGCTTGGGAAAAGTCCATACCCCTGAGGACTATACCCACGATAAGCCCGCCCACGAGGCTCAAAAACAGTATTATGAGCGCTGCTATCGCATCACCCCTTATGAACTTACTCGCTCCGTCCATCGCAGCGTAGAAGGACGCTTCCTTCTCAAGCTCCTTTCTTCTCCTCTTTGCTTCTTCCTCGGTGATAAGCCCCGCGTTTAGGTCCGCGTCTATAGCCATCTGCTTGCCCGGAAGGGCGTCAAGCGTAAAGCGAGCTGCGACCTCCGATATCCTCTCCGCTCCCTTTGTTATCACGATGAAGTTTATAACGATAAAGATTAGGAATACGATAAGACCTACCACGACGTCCCCGCCAGCCACGAGCTTCCCGAAGGCTTCTATCACCTTACCCGCGGAGTGAGTCCCCTCGTGTCCGTGGAGGAGTATCCTTCTCGCCGCGGCTATGTTCAGGGAAAGGCGCATGAGGGTTCCGAGGAGCAAGATAGAAGGGAATGAAGAAAACTCAAGGGGATTTTTTATGAAGAATGTAAGTATCAGAACGCTTAAGGAGAAGGTTATCGCGAGCGTGAGGAGTATATCAAGCAAGAAAGCGGGAACGGGTATGATGATAGCGGAGAGGACGAATACGACCGCGAGGACTACCCAAATCTCCCTTCCTCTCATAGCAGAGCCTTTAGCTCTTTCAGTATCTGAAGTTGGCGCTCCATCACATACCTTCCTATAACGCTTTCTTCCCTCGGGGAAAGCTCGCTGAACTCAAACCCGTGGTAGTAGCCCCCTCCTTCCCTCCTCACGTGCTTACACTTACCCTTTACCTTAAGCTCCTGACCCCCGAGCGTAAACTCAAGCGTCAAGCTTTCGTTTTCGTTTGCGAGCTGTGAGTCCGAGTATACGCCCACGCCTCCCGCGGATATGTCAACAATCTTCCCAAAGGCGTTCTTCTCCGGTATGTATACGGGGATGGGGCTCTGGGGCTCTACGCGAACGTGCTCCCTCTTTTCATCAAACGCATCCTCGTATCCTACGACCTTCACAAGGACTCCGTTTTTGTCCTTTCTGACGAGCTGGAGTTTAAGGGCTTTCGGTAGCTCCTTTGATTTTGCGTAAAGAACGTCTCCCGCACCGAGGACGGGAAGGGCGAGGCACTTCTCCGTAAGCGTTATCCCGACGATATCCTCCGTCACCTCTTCCGCCTTTCCCTTGCAGTATATGGGGAGACCCTTGTAAGAAAAGACGAGTAGCACGGGAGAGCCTTTTAGAACCTTCACGCGCTCACGGGGTGCTTCTTTTACTTCTTTTTGTTCGGTTTTTGCGACCTCAAGGTATTGGGCGTAAGCCTTCCCGACCTCCTCAAGGAGTTCAAGTGAGGTTCTCGTGAGGTTGTTTAGCTCCTTGAGTTCCGAGACACCCACGTTTTGGAGTCTCCCGAGGAGAAACTCCGAAAAGTCCCGAACGAGCGTAAGGAGAACCTCGGTTAGGACAGGCTTCAGGTTCTTTCCCCTTCTCGCGTAACTAACCGCGAGGTTGTAAAAGAAGTCCTTGTGAATTTCCTCCTTAAAGAGTTGCTCGTAAAGGAGCTCAAGAGCTTTGAGGAGTTCCCTGTCGTTTCCCGCGAGCTTTAACTTTTCCCTGAACCTTCCCTCATACTCCCTCAGAAACTCCCTGAAGGTCTCCATATCTGATTTTAGTATAGTCCGC
>JAADEK010000060.1 GCA_013153455.1 Aquificota bacterium | reverse complement strand
TAGTTTTCGGTAAGGAGTCTGTTCTCCTCAACAACCAAAGCCCTCAACTCCTTCCCCCTGTTTTTCTCAAAAAACTCCTCCCTCTTTTTCTTGTCAAGCTCAAGAAGAGCTTGAACCCTATCCTTTTTTACCCTTTCCGGAACCTTAGGCTTCATCTTGGTCGCCTTTGTAAAGGGTCTGTCAGAGTAAGGAAAAACGTGCATGTATGCTATCGGAAGCTCGCCCAAAAACTCATAAGTATCCTCAAAGTCCTCTTCCGTTTCCGTAGGAAAACCGACTATCACATCCGTCCCTATAGCGGTAAGAGGTCTCTTTTCAACTATAAACTCAACGACCTTTCTAAAGTCATCCCTCGTGTAGCCCCTTTCCATGAGCTTGAGGATACGCTCGGAACCGCTTTGGAGCGATAGGTGAAAGTGCGGGGCTATCCTCTCCTCGCGCACGATAAGCTCAAGAAGCCTTTTATCAATCTCCTTCACATGCATAGAAGAAAGACGTATAAGCTCTATACCCTCAACCCTCAGCATATCAATAAGAAGGTCGTAAAGCGTGTAACCCCTGTCCCACCCGTATTGAGAGAGCTGTGTCCCGGTGAGGACTACCTCCTTAAAGCCCCTTTCCGCGAGTAGCCTTACCTGCTCAACAACCCTCTCCTTTTCTACGCTCCTTACCTTCCCCCTCGCATACGGAATTACGCAAAAAGTGCAGAATTTATTACACCCCTCCTGAACCTTCAAGAAAGGTCTCACACCCTCAAAGAAAACAACCGTATCAAAACCCCTCACCTCCTTTTCCCTGAATATCTCACCCACAACCGCCTTCTTTTCCCTCCTCTCCAAATACTCCTCAACGAGCTTCAGAACCTCGGACTTGTGCGTATTTCCGACAACGAGGTCAACCTCCTTCAGACGAGCAAGCTCCTCGGGTCTCACCTGAGCGTAGCAACCCGTAGCAACGACAACAGCCCTCGGGTTTTTACGCTTTGCCCTGTAGATAGCTTGGCGAGACGAGCGGTCTCCCCCGACGGTTACGGTGCACGTATTTATAACGTAAACGTCCGCAACATCCTCAAAGTCCACAACCTCGTATCCCCTTCTGATAAACTGAGTTCTCATTAAGTCGGTATCAAACTGGTTCATCCTGCAACCGAGCGTAGCAAACGCAACTTTCATAAGAATTAAAATATAAATTCGGTATGATAAAACTCTTGCTCATTTCCGTACTCCTGATAGTTCTCAACCTTACCTTTTCATGGTTTGCCTTGAGAACTTGGAGAAATTACACAGAAAAGTTTTACCTTTACAACAAGCTCACAACCGAAAACCTACTTCTGCTTCGGGATATAGAACATGAGATAAACTACGAAAAGCTCCTGAGGTATGCAAAAAAGAAAGGCTTTAAGGACGTCTCACCCCAAGACGTCAAAGGATTCTTAAGGATATATCAACCCAGCGCGAGGAGTGAGTGACGCACCCCGCGGATATAAAGTTCACCCCCTCAATCGCGTAAAGATTAACATTTTCAAGCGTAATATTCCCCGAAACCTCTATGAGGACCTTTCCCCGCGCGAGGGCAACCGCCTCCCTCACCTCCTCGGGAGAAAAATTATCAAGCATAACCATATCAACACCGAGACCGAGAGCAACCTCCAGCTCACCGATGCTCTCAACCTCAACCTCAACCTTGTAAACAGGCGAGACCCTCTCCCTTACACGCCTGAGAGCCTCCTCCAGACCCCCCGCTACCCTCTTGTGATTGTCCTTTATAAGGACCATATCAAAAAGACCGAAACGGTGATTCTTACCCCCGCCCACCCTTACCGCGTATTTCTCAAAGAAACGAAAACCCGGGGTGGTCTTCCTCGTATCAAGCAGGTAAATATTCTTTTCCTTTAAAATATCCGAGAACCGCTTCGCGGTGAGAGCTATACCCGAGAGCCTCTGAAGTATATTAAGAGCGAGACGCTCCCCCTTCAGTATACTCCCCGCATCCCCGAAAAGACGGGCAAGCTCCGTGCCCTTTCCGAAAGGCTCACCCTCCCTCACGAGCCACTCAACCCTCACCCCTCCCAGCATCCCAAAAAGCTCGTCAACAAAAACACCGCCCGCGAGAACACCCTCCCCCTTCGCAACTATAACCGCGCTTACACTTTCCCCCCTCACGAGCGCATCCGTCGTCAAATCACCCCAAAGGAGGTCCTCCTCAAGGAACTCCCTCAGCTTTTCCCTGATAAGGAGCGGGTTCATCCTTTCCGTGGTGGGGGTGGAGGGACTCGAACCCTCACGCCCGAAACCGGGCAGGGGATTTTAAGTCCCCCGCGTCTGCCAATTCCGCCACACCCCCTCAACTAAAGATTTATATTATACTATTAGAATCCCACATAAACAAACCCATTATGAGAGAGCCTATCGTAGCGATTGCAACTCCTTACGGTGAGAGCGCTATAGGAATCGTTCGCCTGAGCGGAAAAGGTGTCCTTGAGCTCGCAAAGCGCTTTTTCAAGACAAAGGGAGAGATAAAGCCGAGATACGCCCATTTCGGTAAACTCTACGACCAAAAGGGCGAACCCCTTGACGAGGGTATCCTCATATACTACAAAGCCCCCCACTCCTATACGGGCGAGGACATGGTTGAGCTGAACCTCCACGGCAATCCCCGCATCCTACAAAAAGCCCTTGAGCTATTTCTATCCGCTGGTGCGAGGCTCGCGGAACCCGGGGAGTTCACAAAGAGAGCCTTCCTCAGCGGAAAACTTGACCTCACCCAAGCGGAGGCGGTGGCGGAGCTCATATCCGCAAAAACGGAGCTCGCAAGAAAGCAAGCCCTCCGCCAGCTTGAGGGTGAGCTTTCCCGACTCATAAAACCCCTCAGACAAGCCCTCCTTGAACTCCTCGCATACATTGAGGCGGACATAGAGTTCTCCGAGGAAGACATACCCACGCTAACAAAGGAGGAAGTCATAAACCGCACAAAAAACGTCATAAAACGCATAGACGAACTCCTTTCAACCGCAAAGACCGGAAGAGCTATAAGGGAGGGGATAAAGCTCGCTATAGTGGGAAAACCCAACGTAGGGAAGTCGTCCCTTTTTAACGCTCTACTAAAAGAGGAGCGCTCCATAGTCACGGAGATAGAGGGAACAACGCGGGACTACATACAAGAAACGCTCCAAATAAAGGGAATCCCCGTCGTCCTCGTTGACACCGCGGGGATAAGGGAGGCAAAAGACAAGGTTGAGCGTATAGGCGTGGAGAGAAGCAAGCAGAAGATAAAGGAAGCGGACATCGTTCTTTTCGTCGTAGACCTCAGCAGACCGCTCACGAGCGAAGACCTTCTGATATACGAAGAGATAAAACAAAAGCCCCACATCGTTGTGGGGAACAAGTCCGACCTGCCCCAAAGGGCGGAACTTGAAAAGTTCTCGGGAGAAAATATAATAAAAGTAAGCGCCCTTACCGGAGAAGGGCTTGATGAGCTTTCCGAAGAAATCCTCAAGAAAGCTGGTGTCCAGCTTTCGGACAGCGTTAACGTATACGTGTCCGTAAGGCATGAGAATCTCTTAAAGAAAGCGAAGGGGGTTCTTGAGCGCTTTTTGGAGGAGTATAAAGTAAAAGAGATAAGTCCGGAAATAGTTATGCTTGACCTAAGGGAGGCTTCGGACTACTTGGGAGAAATACTCGGAGAGGTCTCCACCGAAGACGTTCTCGGGGAGATTTTCTCAACCTTCTGTATAGGCAAATAAGGAGGTAAAAATGGCACAACAAACTCAACAGGTTGAGCAAAAGGAGGAAAAGAAGATTTACTCCCGCGAGGAGTTAAAACAAAAAACCCTCGCGGAACTCCAGAAGATAGGAAAAGAAGTAGGTCTGAGCAGGACGACCGGGCTCAAGAAAGAGGAGCTTATAGAGAAGATACTAAAGACACAGCTGGAAAAGAGCGGTCTGGTATACGTAAAGGGCGTCCTTGAGATACTCCCCGAAGGATACGGCTTTCTCAGGATGCCCGAAAACAACTACATGCCGAGCTGGAACGACGTCTACGTCGCACCCTCCCAGATAAAGAAGTTCGGACTCAGAACCGGGGACACGATAGAGGGGTTCGCACGCCTCCCGCGGGAAAACGAAAAATACAAAGCACTCATAAGGATGGAGAGCGTGAACGGTCTTCCCCCCGACCCCGAGACCCTCAAGAAAAGACCCCAATTTGAGAAGCTCACACCCCTCCACCCGATGGAACGCTTTAAGCTTGAATACGACCCCAAAGAACTCTCAACGAGGGTCGTAAGCCTTATAGCTCCCATAGGAAAAGGTCAAAGGGGACTTATCGTAGCACCCCCGAAGGCTGGAAAGACGGTTCTCCTCCAGAAGATAGCCCAGGCGCTCATACAAAACCACCCCGAGGTTCACCTGATTATCCTCCTCATAGACGAAAGACCCGAGGAAGTCACCGAGATGAGGAGGATAGTAAAGGACAAGGCGGAGGTCGTCGCTTCAACCTTTGATGAGCCCCCCGAGCGCCACATGCAGGTCGCGGAGATAGTGATAGAAAAAGCGAAGAGACTCGTTGAGCTGAAGAAGGACGTCGTTATACTCATGGACTCCCTCACGCGCTTCACGAGGGCTTCAAACGCGGTAACCCCTCCCACGGGCAGGGTTCTCACGGGCGGTATAGAGATAACCGCGTTCCAAAGACCTAAGAAGTTCTTCGGAGCTGCGAGGAACATAGAAGAGGGCGGGAGCCTGACGATTATAGCCACCGCTCTCGTTGAGACCGGCTCAAAGATGGACGACGTCATATACGAGGAGTTCAAGGGAACGGGTAATATGGAGATACACCTTGACCGCAGGCTTATGGAGAGAAGGATATTCCCAGCCATAAACATAGAAAAGTCGGGAACGAGGAAAGAGGAGCTCCTGCTTGAGCCTTGGGAGCTTCAGAGGGTTTGGGTTCTGAGGAAGTTCCTCTCAACGATGGACCCCGTTGAGGCTATGGAGTTCCTCCTTGACAAACTGAAGCGCTTCAAGACAAACGAGGAGTTTCTGAAGGCTATGAACGCCTGAAAGGCGTTTTATAATTATTTTTCTACTTTTGAGGAGGTAGGAAATGAAGAAGGGCATACATCCCGAGCTAAAACCCACGACGTTCGTCTGCGGTTGCGGGAATACCTTTACGCTCCTCTCAACCAAGGGAGGAACCGTTTACTTGGAAGTTTGCAACCAATGCCATCCCTTTTACGCTGGTAAGCTCAAGATAAAGCCCGCATACTACCAAATGCTCGCGGAGCTTGAGGGGGGTAAGAGAGAAGAGTAAACCATGCTTGGGTCCGCCCTCCTCTCAAAGTTAGAGAAGCTGAGCGCGAGGTTCAGGGAACTCCAAGAGGAGCTATCAAAACCTGAGGTAATACAAGACGTTGAGCTCTACAGGAAGCTCTCAAAGGAGCTAAAGGAGCTCCAAGAGATAAACGAGCTATACGAGAGCTACAAGAGGGCAAAAAAAGAGCTAAAGGAAGCAAAGGAACTGCTGAAGAGCAACGACCCGGACTTGAGGGAGCTCGCCCAAGAGGAGGTAGAAAGGCTCACAAAAAGCGTCTCTGAGCTTGAGGAAAAGCTCAAGCTCCGGCTCGTTCCTTCGGACCCAAACGACAAAAAGAACGTGATACTGGAGATAAGAGCGGGAACGGGGGGAGAAGAGGCTGCCCTCTTTGCCGCGGACCTCTTCAGGATGTATCAAAAATACGCGGAAGAAAAGGGCTGGAAGATTACGGTCCTTTCCTCAAACAAAACGGGACTCGGCGGATACAAGGAGGTAATAGCCCTTATAGAGGGAGAGGGTGCGTATTCGCGACTCAAATACGAGAGCGGTGTTCACAGGGTTCAGAGGGTTCCCGTGACCGAGAGCGGGGGAAGGATTCACACATCAACCGCCACCGTGGCGGTCCTTCCCGAGGTAGACGAGACGGACGTCAAGATAAACCCCCAAGAGCTGAAGATAGAAACCTTCAGGGCATCCGGCGCGGGAGGTCAATACGTCAACACCACGGAGACAGCGGTAAGGATAACTCACATACCCACCGGGATAGTGGTTCAGTGTCAGGACGAGCGCTCCCAGTTTCAGAACAAACAAAAAGCCCTGAAGATTCTATACGCAAAGCTGAAGGACTACTACGAGCGCAAAAAGAGGGAGGAGATAGCAAAGGAGAGAAAGGAGCAGGTAGGAACCGGGGAAAGGAGTGAGAAGATAAGGACTTATAACTTCCCCCAAAATCGCGTGACGGACCACCGTATAAACCTCACGCTTTACAAGCTTCAGGACGTGCTTGAGGGGAAGCTTGACGAGATTATAGACGCCCTTCGGGCGCGTGAGCTTGAGGAAAAGCTCAAGAAGCTTGAGGTCAATCCTTGAGGGGTATGCTTATCCAAAGCTCTTCCCTGCTTGAGTCCTCGCGCTTCAGGTTCACCTCTATGTTTTTGGCGTCAAAGTAAGGATACTTTGAAAAGACGCTTACGAGGTCCTTCTTTATCTCGCTGACGATGTTAGGAGGAAGTCCGCTCCTTTCGTATGACAGGACGAGCTGGAGTCTCTTTTTCGCTATGTCTTTACTTTTCCTTGATTTAAAAAGTCCGAACAACTTAAGCCCCTCCGAAGAGTCTGCTGAGAAGTCCCTTCTTCTCCCCGTAACGCTTTAGGGGAACGTTCTCTCCCGTGAGCCTCCTTGCGAGGTCCATTATAGCCTCGGACGCGGGGAAGTTCTTGTGAAGGACTATGGGTTCTCCTTTGTTCGTGAAGTCCACGAGCTTCGGCTCCTCGGGAATGATACCTATTATCTTAGCTTTCAGGATGTCAACGATGTCCTCAACCGAAAGCATGGCTCCCTTCTTTACCATGTCCCACCTTATCCTGTTTACAACCACCGCGTAATCGGTCTTTCCTTTGCTCTCAAGTAGTCCTATTACGCGGTCCGCGTCGCGTATTGAGGAAACCTCGGGATTTACGACTATGAGCGCCCTGTCCGCGGGCGTTATCGCTATCTGGAATCCCTTTTCTATACCCGCGGGTGAGTCTATCAGTATGTAGTCGTAGTTCCCCGATTCCTTCATCTCGTTTATCGTTTTCGTCCAGCGCTCAAGGTCTACGATGTCTTTGTTTGCCCTTTGGTTGGCGGGAAGGAGCCAGAGGGGTAGCCCCCGCTTGTCCTTGACGAGCGCTTTCTCGTATGGAACCCTTCCCTCAAGAACGTCAAGTATGTCGTAAACTATGCGGTTCTCAAGCCCGAGAATCATATCAAGGTTCCTGAGACCTATGTCCGCGTCAACGAGCAGAACCCTCTTTCCGAGTTTCGCAAGCGCGGTTCCTATGTTTGCGGTGAGGGTCGTCTTCCCTACCCCGCCCTTTCCTGAGGTTACGACAATAACTTCTGCCATCTCTCCGCTCCTTCTATGGCTTCAAGTATTATCTGTCCATTTTCTATCTTAGCAACTTCCGGGTAGCCCGGGGAGCGCTCGTCGCTCTCGCTCGGTATGGCTTTCTTTTTGCCTATCTGCAGGAGTTGGGGTTCCATCACCATGGCGACGATTACCGCGTCCTCGTCCCCTATGAGCCCAGCCTTCGCTATACCCCTCAGCTTTCCGAAGACTATTATGTTCCCGCCCGCTATGACCTCCGCGTCCCTGTTCACATCCCCGAGTATAAGGACGTCCCCCCTGTGCTCCACCCTCTGACCCGCTCTTAGGTTTTTTCTTATTATAAGCAATCTGCTCTCGCGCTTTTGGGGTTTTCCCCTCTCAACGACGCCCTTCGTGAGCTTGTTTATCTCTTCTTGGAGTATCTTTCGCTCTTGGGGGGTCAGAACCTCCGGGTTTTCTATAAAGACGAGACTTCCCTTGAAGAGATTTGTGCTCAGTTTCTTTCTTACCTCCGTAAGGAGGTCTTCAAATCTTCCCTTTTCCTTAATTTTTATGTAAATTACCGGTGCGGTTCTTCCCTTTATTTCTATCACCTTAAGGTAATATTATAAACTCATGGATGTATTTGTTTTGGATACGAGCGTGTTCACAAACCCGGAGATATACAGGACATTTGAGGAAGACCAAAGGGGTGCTATAGAGAACTTCATACATCTCGCCCTGAATTCCCGCGCGGAGTTCTACATGCCAACGTCCATATACGACGAGATGAGGAAGCTCGTTGATATCGGGGAGCTGTGGGCGGAGTTTGAGATGGTTGTGAAGATTCGCTCCCCGCGCAGGTTCAAGCTCTCAATACCCGCGGACTTTTTATACGAGTTTATAGACGAGGTGAGGTATAGGGTAAACAAGGGTTTGAGGATAGCGGAGGAGCACACGAGGGAGGCGAGCTCTTGTGAGGATGTGGGTAAGCTCGTTTCAAAGTTGAGGGAGAAATACAGGGAAGCCCTGAGACAGGGAATCATAGACAGCAAGGAGGACGTTGACGTTTTGCTCCTCGCTTACGAGCTTGACGGTATACTCGTCTCCGCGGACGAGGGTCTGAGGCGCTGGGCGGACAAGATAGGTATAAAGCTTATAGACCCTAAGAACTTTAAGAACATCCTTGAGGGTCTCATACGCCACAGGGTTTAAGGGCTTTTCGTGAGGGCTTTCTTTACCGCCCTTTTTATGCCTTCGGAGTCTATACCCACAAGCGCGCGAAGGAGGTCCTGCTTTCCGTGCTCTACGAAGCGGTCGGGTATGCCGAGGTTCACAACCCTTTTGTTTATACCCTCCCGCGCGAAGAACTCAAGGACCGCGCTCCCGAAGCCTCCCGCGAGCGCGTTCTCCTCAACGGTTATGAAAAGCTCATACCTCTTTGCGAGCTCCCTCAGGAGAGCCTCGTCCATCGGCTTTACGAAGCGCGCGTTAACGACGCCTACCTTTATCCCTTCCTTAAGGAGCTCCTCCGAAGCCCTCAGCGCCTGATACACGGGGTATCCTACCGCTAAAATGACCGCATCCTCGCCCTCTATGAGCTCCTCCCAGCTTCCTATGGGTATCTCCTTGAAGCCCTCCGTCGGGACTCCGTAGGCTTGTCCCCTCGGGTATCTAAGGGCGAAGGGCTTTCCGCTGTATATGCCCGTGTAGAGGAGGTCTCTCAGCTCTTGCTCGTCCTTTGGCGCGCATATGACCATATTCGGGACACACCTGAGGAAGGAAAGGTCAAAGGCTCCGTGATGCGTGGGTCCGTCGTCCCCCACGAGCCCAGCCCTGTCTATGGCGAAGGTGACGGGGAGGTTTTGGAGGGCGACGTCGTGAATGAGTTGGTCGTAAGCCCTCTGGAGAAAGGTTGAGTAGTAGGAAGCGACGGGTCTCAATCCTTCCGCTGCGAGTCCCGCTGCGAAGGTGCAAGCGTGCTGTTCCGCTATCCCTACGTCAAAGAAGCGCTCGGGGAAGCGCTTTGCGAACTCCGAGAGTCCCGAGCCTTCCTTCATAGCGGGTGTGATGACGACTATCTTTTCGTCCATCTCCCCGAGCTCAACGATGGCTTTCCCGAAGACGGAGGTCCACGTTGGGGGAGAGGGCTTCTTTATTATCTCCCCGCTTTCCACCTTGTAGGGCGCAACGCCGTGCCACTTTACGGGGTTCTCTTCCGCGGGCTTGTATCCCTTTCCTTTTTTTGTGTATACGTGGAGAAGGACGGGTCCCTCTATTTCTTTTACGTTCTTCAGGGTTTCCTCAAGTGATTTTATGTCGTGCCCGTCAACGGGTCCTATGTAGTTAAACCCGAGTTCCTCAAAGAGTATACCGGGTGAGATTATTCCCTTTAGGAACTCCTCGGTTAGTTTCATGAGTCTGAGGGGTGTCTCACCGAAATGCTGTAAGAACTTCTTTATCTTTTGTCTCGTCTCTTGGACGAAGTGACCGCTTATTATCTTGCTTAAGTAAGTGGATATGGCGCCCACATTCGGTGAGATTGACATCTCGTTGTCGTTCAGGATTACGATAAAGCGGTCGGGTCTCAGGTGCCCCGCGTTGTTGAGGGCTTCGTAAGCCATACCCGCGGTAAGCGCCCCGTCCCCTATAACCGCTATAACGTAGTCCTCCTTCTCACCCTTTAGGTCTTTTGCTATGCGAAAGCCGAGGGCTGCGGATATGGACGTTGAGCTGTGCCCCGCTCCGAAAGCGTCGTATATGCTCTCGTCGCGCTTCAGGAAGCCCGATATACCCCCGTATTGCCTCAGGGTCGGGAACTGCTCCTTTCTGTCCGTTAGTATCTTCCAAGCGTAAGCTTGGTGCCCTATATCCCAGACAACGACGTCCTCGGGGGGACTAAAGACCCTCAGGAGCGCTATCGTGAGCTCAACGACGCCCAAGCTCGGTCCGACGTGCCCCCCGTTTTTTGATGTGACGTTTATGATGTAGTCCCTTACTTCGCTTGCGAGCTTCTTGAGTTTTTCGTAATCAAGCTCCCTTAAATCTATAGGACCCCTGTAATCTTTCAGGATTTCATACTTCTCAAGCATAATGATTAAGTTATTTCGCCCTCAGAAGAACATCAATCGCAGGAGCCACCCGAATATGATTACCGAGAGCGAAAGCCCGAGCCCGATGAGCGCAACCAAAACGCCGAGCTTCCAGTTTAGGTCTTTTTGTTTTACCCAAACGAGGGGAAAGCTCGCGAGCGTGTAGAGCATTAAGAGTATCCCGAGCCACTTGTGCGGAAAGAGGAATATGAAGGTCGTCTTTTGTTGTATGTAGGGGTTTGATTCTTGGGCAAACCCGGTCAGAACCGCGAGAACTACGAGGGGAGCGCTTACCGCGTGGTTAAATAGCCCGTGGTGCAGGAAAAAGACCACGTGCCTCCGAAAGCCGTAAAAGACGAGATAACTGAAATACGTCATAAATATTAGACCGACGAGGAAGTAATTAATCAACGGGTGCAGTTTACCCATACTTATAGTTTAACTCACCGCTTTCTCAAACTCGCTCACTTCCCTAAAGAGCTCACCGAGTATCTTCATGTAGTTTTCCTTCCCTTCCTCAACCTTGTCCATAAGCTCCTCAAGTCTCCTCGTGAAGTCCTCGGAAACGAAGGGCATTACCTTCTCTTTGCTCTTTAGAAACTCGTAAACTTGCTTCCCGAGCTTCGTCGGTATAAGGAAGCCGTTCCTCTCTATAACGTAGCCCCTCTCAAGGAGTTTTGATATTATCGTCGCGTAGGTTGAGGGTCTTCCTATCTTTCTTTTCTTCATCTCCTCAACGAGCGAGCCCTGAGTGTATAAAAACGCGCTCGGAACACTCCTTAACTCCTTTTTGTCCTCAACGTTTACCTCGCCCGAGAGGTCTGGATTCAGCTCCACCCTGTATACTTTGTCAAATCCGCTGACGAGGATATCCGTCGTGAGCGTAAGCTCCTTTTCTTTGTCAAGGGCTTTCACCTTTACGTCCTTTTTCTTAAGTAAGATGGGTCTCATCTGTGAAGCCATGAACCTTTTGAATATAAGCTCGTAAAGCTGGAGGTGCTCCTTTGTTAGGTTTTGAAGCTGTCCCGCGAGCATCATTGACCTGAGCTCTTCCGCGTCAAGGGGGCGCGTCGGTCTTATACACTCGTGTGCTCCCCCTTCTCCCCACGTTCTTGGGCGGAAGTATTCCTCCCCGAGCTCTTCCTTTATCCACTCTTTCGCGACGTTTATGCCGACGTCCGAGACGCGCGTTGAGTCCGTCCTGTGGTATGTGATGAGTCCCCACTCAAAGAGCTCTTGGGCGAGGGACATCACCTTAGGGACGGACATCCTGTAGCGCTCGGATGCCTCTTTCAGGAGTGTGTCCGTTGTGAAGGGAGGGGGAGGTGATTTTTCCTCGGTGTATTCCTTTAGGGTATCAACGCGAAGCGTTCTTAATTTTTCGTAAAAGTCCTTTGCGGATTTCTTGTCGGGAAACTCAAAGTCCAAGCGGAGCCACTTACCGCTTTCCTTGAAGCTGACCGAAACGACGTGTTTCTTCTTTCTGTAGAGCTTCTCGCGCTCTATTATCCACCCCAGAACGGGTATCTGAACCCTTCCTCCCGAGAGCCAGTTTTTCTCAAATGTGGTCTGGAGAAGGCGGGAAACCTCAAATCCTACCCACCTGTCCGCTATGCGCCGAAGGAGTTGAGCCTTAACGAGGTTCTCGTTAAAGGAACGGGGACTCTTTATCGCCCTCCTTATCGCCTTTCTCGTAACCTCGTGAAACTCTATACGCTCAACGTTGGGTATGAAGGGCGAAAGGAGGGCGCCTATGTCCCACCCTATCTTTTCACCCTCGGTGTCCGGGTCCGTGGCGACGAGGACGGTGTCCACCTCTTTGGCGACGTCCCTCAAGCCCTCTATTATCTTCTCCTTTCCTTCTATCACCTCGTATACGGGTATGTATTGGTCTTTTGAGACGAGGACTCCGTGGAAGGCTTTGTCCTTCACGAGGTCAAGGATGTGCCCCAAAGACGCGGTAATCATCAGATACGTGTCCCCTACCATAACCTCAAGGACGTCTATACCCCCGAGCTTCCTGCTTACGGGCTTTCCGAAGAAGTTTGCTATCGTTCTCGCCTTGTTCGGGCTTTCAACGACCAAAAGGACGGGCTTCACGTATTCCTTGAGGCTCGCCTTTACCTCCCCGGAGAGAACCTTCCTCACGAGCTGTCTGTCCTCGTCTATGCGCTTCAGCTCCTGTTTCAGGTCTACGTCTTTAGCGGGTTTGAACTCTATGTCTTGGTTGAACCACCTTACCTTTTTCTCAAGGTTCTTAAA
>JAADEK010000093.1 GCA_013153455.1 Aquificota bacterium | reverse complement strand
TTTTAGAATTTAACCCATGATTAGGTTGGGAGTCCTCGTCTCGGGAAGGGGAAGTAACCTGCAAGCTATCGTTGACGCGATAAAGGCGGGTAGGTTGAAGGCACAGATAAGTGTGGTCATCTCCGACAACCCGAACGCTTACGCCATCAAGCGATGTGAAAAGGAGGGTATAGAGTGTAAGGTCGTAGAAAGGAAAGACTTCAGCTCAAGGAAGGAGTTTGAGAAGGAGCTTTCACGTATACTGAAGGAGAAGGGTGTTGAGCTCGTCGTTCTTGCGGGTTTTATGCGCGTTCTTTCGGGTGAGTTTCTGAAAAACTTCCCCGACAGGGTTATAAATATACACCCTTCCCTCATACCCGCATTCCAGGGGCTTGACGCTCAAAGGAGGGCGGTTGAGTTCGGTGTGAAGTTCAGCGGTTGCACCGTTCACATCGTTGATGAGAGCGTAGACGGGGGTCCCGTGATAGTTCAAGCGGTCGTTCCCGTCCTTCCTCAGGATACGCCCGAGAGTCTATCGGAGAGGATACTGAAGTGGGAGCACAAGATTCTCCCTCAGGCTATTCAATGGTTCTCGGAGGGAAGGGTTAAGCTTGAGGGGAGGAAGGTGATAGTGGAGGGAGCGAGATACGGGGAGCTTCCCGTCAATCCCGCTCTTGAGATTTTTCCCTGTTTCAGATAAGCTGTTGTTGCTTCTTCAGAGCCTTTAGTATCTTCTTCCTTCTGTTCCTTTCGCGCTTCTTCTTTCGCTCGCTGGGGGGTTCGTAGTGTTCGCGTCTCTTCAGCTCGGTGAGTATCTGTTCCTGCTCTACCTTTGCCTTGAAGCGCTTTAGAACCTTCTCAAGAGGTTCGTTCTCGTTTACGATAATCGTCACCAAGCCTTCATCACCTCCTTATCTTAACTATCTTATCACAAAAGGTTAAAGGGGTCAAGGGGGAGGCTGACATCAGTCAGCCATAAGGTCCCTCTTTATCTCTTCGGGCGTGGGGCAGGCGTCGGGCGGAAGTCTCTTTACCTTTGATGCGTAATACATGAGCGGTATGAGAACGAGCGTGAGGGTCGTTGACGCGAGGGTTCCGAATATCAGGGATATCGCAAGACCGTTGAATATGGGGTCAAAGATGATGACGAAGGCGCCTATTATGACCGCCGCTGCTGTGAGGAGTATGGGTCTTGTTCTTATCACGCCCGCCTCAACCACCGCGACGTGAACGGGCAGTCCCTCTTTTAGCCTTTGCTCCGCAAAGTCAACGAGGAGTATTGAGTTCCTCACGATTATACCGCCAAGAGCGATGAACCCTATCATTGATGTAGCGGTGAAGAAGACGTTACCCATGAGTTTGTCCATGAGCCAGTGCCCGGGGATTATACCGACGAGGGTGAGGGGTATGGGTGAGAGGATTATACCCGGAACCCTGAAGTCTTGGAACCAACCGAGGACGAGAACGTACATAACGAAGACCGCTACCGCAAAAGCAAGACCGAGGTCTCTGAAGACCTCAAGCGTGATGTGCATCTCACCGTCCCACTTGACGTATACCCTGTCCTCAAGGACGGGCAGGGACATCCAAAGCTCACCGACCTCACCGTAGGGGTTCTCTATGCTCAGTATCTTGTCACGAACCGCGAGTATACCGTATATGGGAGCTTCTTCCCTTCCCGCAACGTCACCGATGACGTATATAACCCTTCTGAGGTTTTTGTGGTATATGGTTTGGGGAATCGGGGACTCTTTTACCTCAACGAGCTCCGCAAGGGGGATAAGCTTACCTTCCTTGTTCGGTATCTTCACGCTTTTGAGAATCTCGGGAACGCGGAACTTCTCGTCAAGTCTGATGATTATAGGAACGTGCTCCGTGTCCGTCGTTTGGAGTATACCCGCCTGCCAACCGCCTATGAGAGCCTTTACGGTGTAGACTACCTCTTGGCGCGTTAGTCCCGCGAGCTTTACCTTGTCTTCGCGGACGATGAGCTTAACCATGGGTGCGGGATACTCAAGGTATATACCCTCGTCCGTGATGGCGGGGGAGTCTTTGAATATCTTCAGAACCCTCCACGCGAACTCCTTTTGTGTTTTCATATCCGGGGCGTAGATTTCCGCAACTATGGGCGAAAGAACGGGAGGTCCGGGCGGGACTTCAACGACCGCGACGTATTTAGCGCCGTATTTGTTCGCTATCTCGTGAACCTTCGGTCTTATGAGTTTTGCAAATTCGTGAGACTGCATATCCCTGTCGTGCTTGCCGACGAGGTTTATCTGTATCTCCGCGAGGTTTGCGGACTGTCTCAGGTAGTAGTGCCTAACAAGACCGTTAAAGGTAAAGGGAGCCGCGGTTCCTACGTATATCTGGTAATCGGTAACTATTGAGTAGTTGCCCACGAACTGGGCTATCTCTTTTGCTACCTTGAGTGTGTCTTCAAGCGTCGTTCCCTCGGGCATATCAAGAACTATCTCAAGCTCGGACTTGTTGTCGTAGGGAAGCATCTTCACAAGGACGTGCTTCGTTATGAGCATACCTATTGATGCGCCGAGAAGCGCAAGGACGAATACGTAAAAGGCGTAGCGCTTTACCTTGCTCACCAGAAGTGGATACATGATTCTGCAGTAGAGTTTCCAAAAGAGGGTCTCCCGGACGTTTATCTCGTGGTGCTCCCTTTCCTTTTTAAGGAAGTGGTAAGCAGCCCACGGTGTGACGATGAAAGCGACGAGAAGTGAGAAGAACATAGCGACGGACGCGTTGATGGGTATGGGTCTCATATACGGACCCATCATACCCGTAACGAAAGCCATGGGCATGAGCGCTGCTATAACCGTAAACGTAGCGAGTATCGTCGGGTTTCCGACCTCGTCGGTAGCCTTGACGATTGCTTCCCTCGGCGGGAGCTTTGCCATCTCAAACCATCTGTGTATGTTCTCAACGACGACTATAGCGTCGTCAACGAGGATACCGATTGAGAAGATAAGCGCAAAGAGCGTAACCCGGTTGAGAGTAAAGCCATACATCTCGTTGAGAAAGAGGGCTATGGACAGTGTGACGGGAACCGCAAGACCGACGACGAGAGCTTCCCTCACACCGAGTGAGACCGCAATCAGGAGAACGACCGAGAACGTAGCTATGAACAGGTGCTCAAGTAGTTCCATAGCCTTTTCTTGCGCGGTCTCACCGTAGTTCCTCGTTACGGTTATGTTGACGTCCTTCGGTATTACCTTACCCTTCAGGTGTTCAACGAATTCTATAACCTGTTCAGCGACGACGACCGCGTTAGTCCCCTGACGTTTTGATACCGCTATCGTGACCGCGGGGTAAAGCTCACCGGGCTTTCCTTCTATACCCTTGTGCTCGTGAGCCTGACCTACACCGAAAAAGACGTAATTCTCTATCTCGGAAGGTCCGTCGGTTATCGTAGCCACGTCCTTGAGGTAAACCACCCTCCCCTCGTGGACTCCTACGACTACGTTCTCAACGTCCTTCACGGACTTGAAGAAGGGACCCGTCTTTATGAGATACTCCGTATTTCCCTTGTTTACCTTTCCGCTTATAGTTTGGGCGTTTGCGGACTTGAGTATCTGGGCGACGTATAGGGGTGAGACCCCGTAGGCTTCCATCTTCTTGGGGTCAAGGATTACCCTTATCTGCCTCGGTCTTCCGCCTATGAGGTAAACGTTAGCCACGTTGTCTATCTTCTTTATCTCGTTTTGGAGCGTAGCTGCGAGTCTCCTTAGCTCATACCAGTCGTAATTTTCACCCCACAGCGTGAGCGTAACTATCGGAACGTCGTCTATGGACATCAGACGAACGATTGGGGGGAGTATCACGCCGGGGGGGACGATGTCAAGCGCGGACATCATCTTTGAGTTGAGGTCAACGAGAGCCTTTACGGGGTCCGTCCCGACGTAGAAGCGCGCGGTGACTATACCCATATCGTTCGTGGAAGCGGAGTAGATGTATTCTATGTCTTTCAGTTCCCAGAGCTTCTTTTCAAGCGGGAAAACGACGCGAGCCTCAACCTCTTCGGGCGTTGCACCCGGATAGGGTATGAATATGTCTATCATCGGAACAACTATCTGGGGCTCTTCTTCCTTGGGTGTGGTTATGACCGCAAAGAGCCCGAGGGCGAGGGAGACCATTATGAGTATAGGTGTGAGCTTTGAGTCTATAAAGTAGTTTGCTAGCCTTCCCGCCAGTCCATACATCTGATTAACCTCCTACCTTACATCCATCACAAGCCTTTTCTATACCCTCAACGACGATTCTCTCCCCGGGAGAGAGACCCGCGAGAACCTCGTAATACCCGTCAAATTCCCTACCGAGACGAATGAGGCGAAGCTCAAGCGTCCCGTCCTCCTTCACAACCCACACCCCCGTAAAGTCCCATCTCTTGAACACAGCCTTCTGGGGTATGAGTATCGTCGGTTCGGTGAGCTTCTCTATCTTAAAGACCTTAGCAAAGAGACCGCTCTTTACGCGGTCATCGTCTATGAGTGCTTTAACCTTAAAGGTTCTCGTCATAGGGTTTACCGCGGGCTCAACCTCAACGACCTTAGCGGGGAAAACCCTCCCGAGGACTTCTATGTATACCTCAAGTATGTCTCCCCTCTTTATCTTTCCGAAATACTTCTCCGGGAAGGCTACCTCAACCTTGTAGGGTTTTCTCTCCATCACCGCGAGGGGTCTTCCGGGCGTTGCGGTATCACCCCTGTCAACCATCTTCTGGATTACGTAGCCGTCAAAGGGAGCTTTTACCTCCGCGTATGAGAGTTGAGCCTTCGCGGATTTAAGACCTTCGCGCGCTACCTTTATCTCCGCGCGCGCAGCCTCAAGGCGGGCTTGCGCAGCCTTGAACTGAGCCTCAACTTGGTCAAACTCGTGCTGTGTTATCGCTCCTTCTTTGAGGAGCTTTTTGAAGCGCTCGTATGTCTTCTTTACAGCCTCGTAGTGAGCTTTAGCTGCGTTGTAGTTTTTTTCCGCCTGAAGGATGCGCTCGCGCATGATGTTGACCTGCGCCTTTATGTCTCTGGGGTCAACGACGAAGAGCGTCGTTCCCTTCTTTACGAAATCACCTTCCTTGACCCGAACGTCTACGACGAAACCCATAACGCGCGTTGATATCTCCGCCCTGTCCCCCGCGACGACCGTTCCCGTATAAGCGACCGGAACCTCCTTCACGACCTTCACCGTTTCTATTTCAAGACCGCTTACTACTTTCGGCTCCTTTTTTACGTGCTCGGTCTTTATCTTCGGATGAAAGACACCCGCGAGCCACATGATGATAAGGACTATCGGAAGTATGAGGAAGAAGAAGTATTTTAGGAACGTCTTCATTTCACCACCTCCTCTTTAAGAACTCCCGCGGCGAATAGTGTTCTGGCGTATGCTACATTACAATCCCTCAAAGCCTTAGCATACTCAAAACGAGCCATGTCAAGCTGTGTTTGAGCATCAAGAAGGTCAACCATACGAGCCATACCCACCTCGTAGCGCTTCTTCACTACCCTGAGAACCTCCTCGCTTTCCTTCAGTCTGCTCTTTGCGGACTCAAGCGCCTTGAGTGCGTTCTGATACTCCGCAAAAGCTTTATCTATCTCAAAGAATATCGCCTTGGCGAGTAGCTCGCGCTGTCTCCTGAGGGCGAGCTCTTGCTCTTTGTAGCTCTTTGCCTTAAAAAGCGGACTCGCTCCGGTGTTGAAAGCCCACTTGAGACCAATACCTACCATATACCCGTCCCCTTCGCTCCCGAAGGGTGTGTTTTGGTCGTAGGTTGAGTAGTTTGCGAACGCAAAGAGTTGGGGAAGGAAGTCCCCGAGGGCGGAGCGCTTCCCTTCCCTCATCACCTTTATGTAATACGAGAGGGCGCTGTAGTCTTCCCTGCTTTGGAGCGCTATACTCTTTAGCTTCTCCACGTTCGGCTTTGGACAGCGGTCAAAGTCCTTTACATCAAACTCCCCGTAAGTTTTGTTCGTAAGGAGTTCAAGGGCTTTTTTTGCTATGCGGTAGTTGTTCTTAGCTTGTGCGAGCTTTTCCTGAGCCTTTGAGAGGTAAACGCGCGCCCTCAGAACGTCCGCAAAGAGGGCTACGCCCGTTTTGTGAGCCTTTTCCGCGAGGCGGACGTGCTCCTCCGCGTCCTTGAGAGCCATCTCAGCCACCTTGACCGCGTTTTTTGCGAGAACCGCGTTAGCGTAAGCTTCGTATACCTTCAGTATCACCTCCTCTTCCTTCCTCGCGTATCTCGTTTTATCCCCGAGCCACTTGTAGCGCGTGAGGTTCTTAAATGCCCTGAGCTTTCCGCCCATCCAGAGGGGTATCTCAAGCGTTATCTTCGTCTCGTAGTTGTTGACCGCGTCGGGGTTGTTGAGCTTGTCGGGGTAAAAGTCTTGAGGTGTTATCCTCTCTTGGTTGAGTTTTGTAAAGAGGACGTAGGCGGGTATGTCCGTCCTCGTGTAGGTTTCCTCAAGCTTTATCGTTGGAAAAAGGAGTCCCCTTACGGATTTATACTCATACTCGGACGCTTTTACCTTCTTCCTTTCCGCCTTTAGCTCAAGGTTCTCCTCAAGGGCGTTCTTTATGAAGACCTCAAGGGGCAACTCCGCACCGAACGAAAGCCCCAAGAGAGCCAAAAGGAGCATTACCCTCATCTCTACCTCCGAGTTGGTCTATTATATCACAATATTAGAATATTCTAATATCCTTAAGACCATTCCGAAACGAGACGCACCTCCCTTCCGAGCGTCTCCTCAACAAAGGCGCTACCCGCCCTACCGAGGCTCTCCGCCCCGAGGACGAGAAGCGCTGTATCACCCCTTATTATCCTCTCATAATTCTCATCAAGGAAAGTAAGAATCTCCTCAAGCGGGACGCCCCTTCCGTCCTGTAGCGTATCCGCGGGAAATCCTAAAAACTCATTTGCTTCCTCGCTCCCTATCAACAAAACGGAGCTCTTTGATGGTTTGAACTCCGCTTTTAGCTCCGCGGTTATCTTGCCAGAAAGGAGTTCCCCGCGCCAAGAGCTCGGAACCACGAACGTGGGACTCGTAAGGGGAGTCATCTTCTTCAGCGGCTCGTCCCTCAGGCTTTCTTTGAGGATTATCCTCACGTTTTGTTTATTTAAAAAGAGCTTATTTCCGAGAACCCTCTCAACCCTTCCCCTTACCCTTCCCCTTATGGCTTGGGAGTAGGGAAGGACGAGAGAGGGTATCGTCTTCCCGTTTACCTCTACCTTCCCCGAAAGGAGTTCCCACCCCAGAAACGGAAACTCCCACTCTACCGTCCTTAGTCCCGCCCTTTGCGCCCTTATGCGAATCTCTTTTATGAAAGCCCTCTCCTGTTTTGAGCCCGGTCTTCTGCCCGCATACCCCACGAGCTCCCAATAGATTTCACCCTCCCTTTGCTTGAAGAGTCCATACAGGCAACCGCAGTAGTCCTGCTGGTAGAGTTGTCTCTCGCGTGAGAGGCGAAACATCTCCTGAGTTCCTCCACCTTTCCTGTAGTCCGGCGCGAGGAAGACAACCGAACTATCCTCAAGGGCTTTTTCCCCCGCGCGCTTGAGTTGTTCGGGGCTTTTTTTCGGGCTCGTGAGGAGGGTTGTGGTCATGTAATCACAACCGAGCTCTTTTGCGAGCTTTGCGGAACGCTCAAGCCTGTGCTCAAAGCAAATCTCGCACCTTTTCCCCCTTTCGGGTTCGTTCTCGTATCCCCTCACAACCCTCATCCAGTTCTCCGGGTCATACTCCCCCTCTATCAGTTTTATGTTTAGTTCCTCGCACACCCGAAGGGTCTCTAAGAACCTGAGTCTGTATTCTTCGTAAGGGTGTATGTTCGGGTCGTAGAAAAAACCTATTATCTCTTTATCCGGGTGCTCTTGTCTTAGTTTTCTCAGGAAGTGAACCGCGTCCGGTGCACAGCAGATATGGACGAGTATCTTACTTTTCTTCATCCTTTTCCTTTTGTTTCGCTATGAGGACTTCTTCAACCTTCACAACCTTAGTTTTCGGGACTTTAACGATAGCTTTCTGGTAGGCTTCCCCTTGGAGCTTTGATAGCTCGTTTTGAATGAAGTCCATAAGCTGGTCTATCTGTCTTTGCATCTCCTCTATTTGCTCCTTGAGGTTAAGGATTATGTCAACCCCCGCAAGGTTTACCCCGAGTTCCCTCGTGAGGAAGAGTATAAACTCAAGGCGCTCAAGGTCTTCGTCTGTGTAGAGGCGGGTGTTTCCCTCCGTTCGGGAAGGCTTAAGAAGTCCCTCCCTCTCGTAGAGCCTCAAGGTCTGGGGGTGGATGTTATACATCTTTGCAACCACACCGATTGTATAGTAAGCTTTTCTTTTCTTCATAGCTCTCACCTCTCAACGACACGTTTTGGTTTCGGAAGAACCTCCTGAAGCTCCTTCAGAAGCTCCTCCGCTTTTTTACCGTTTCCTATTAGCTTACTAAATGCGCTGTATTTTGGAACGTCTATGTGAACCCTCACAAACATATCACCCCTTCCCCCTCCTTTTAGTCTGGGCATACCCTTTTTCGGAACTTTTATGAGACTCCCTTCCCTCGTTCCGGAGGGTATCTTAACCTTTACCTCTTTTCCCTCTATCGTCGGGACGTCTATCTCGGTTCCGAGGACAGCCTCGGGAAAGGTCAGGTTTACGTCAACGTAAAGGTCGTCCCCCTTTCTTTCAAAAATCCTGTGGGGCTTTAGGTTGACGAGTATGTACAGATTACCGGGAGGTCCCCCGAACCTGCCCTCGTGCCCTTTTCCTTCAACTACGAGCTTTGAGCCGTGTCTTACGCCGGGGGGTATCTTTACCTTTATCGTTTCGCTCCTCGTGGTCGTTCCGCTCCCACCGCACTCGGGACAAGGCTCGTATACGCTACCCTCTCCCCCGCACGTGGGGCAGGTCTGCCTTACCTGAAAGAACCAGTTTCCTTGAACGACCTCACCTCTTCCCCCGCAGGTGGGGCAAGTCCTCACGGAGGAGGAGCTGTATCCGCTACCACCGCAGGCTTCACAAGCGACCTGCCTCTCTACGTTTATGGGAACCGTTGTTCCGCTGAAGGCTTCCTCAAGCGAAATCTCAACGGGAACGACGATATCCTCACCCCTCGTAGCCCTTCCCCTTCTCCTTCCCCTCCTCCTTCCGGTCGCGCGCTCAAAGATGCTCTCAAAGTCAAAAGGAACACCCTCAAAGAACTCCCTGAGTATCTCCTCTATGGGAGGTATGTTCGTCTCTACGTTCTGCTGGTGAGCACCCTCAAACGCCGCGTGTCCATACATGTCGTATAGCTTCCTCTTTTCGGGGTCCGAGAGAACCTGATACGCTTCGTTTATCTCCTTGAACTTCTCCTCACACTCGGGCTTTTTGCATATATCGGGGTGGTATTTGCGCACAAGTCTCCTGTATGCCTTCTTTATCTCTTCTTGGGATGCGTTCCGTGAAACCCCCAAGATTTCGTAGTAATCCCTCTTTGTGGACGAAGCCATTATAGCCCTCCTTCTTGAGTCCAGATTATTAACTTAAAATTTGAGTGAGTTTTTGTCAAGTTTAGAAATCATACTAAACTAATAAACGTTTAGGCTTCAAAACTCCCCCCCTCAACTCACCTATACCGATAAACTTTCCGTTGTCGTAAATCTTCACAAGACCCTCGTAATCGCGTTCCCTCACGAGTATGCTCTGCCCTTTTAGAATCTTGCCCGCGTCAAAGGAAGAGAGCCTTACCTCCGGTATAATCCTGAAGAGGTTGTCAACGGGTATAAGGAATCTTTCCGGTCTTTCCGAAGAGAGGAACTCCTCAAGGCTCACCGCCTCCTCAACGCTAATCTCGTCCACCTTTGTCCTCCTTAGCTCCTCAACGAAGGCTCCTATACCGAGCCTTTGCCCTATGTCGTGCGCTAAACTGCGCACGTAGGCGCCCGAAGAGAGCTCCGCCAGGAGTCGGGCTTTCTTTTGCGCCTCGTCGCACTCAAGTAGCTCAAGACTGTAAACCTTTACCTTTACGGGCTTTAGCTCAACGGGTTTTCCCTTCCTCGCGAGCTCGTAAGCCCTTCTCCCCTTTACCTTCTTTGCGGAAAAGGGAGGGGGAACCTGCTCTATCTCGCCCCGAAACTCCTCAAGAACCGAGCGAAGCTTTTCGCATTTCAACTCCCCTTCGTATCTTTTTGTTATCTTTCCTTGGGCGTCGTATGTGTCGGTTTGTGCCCCGAACCTCAGGGTGAACTCGTATGTTTTCGGGAAGTTTATGAGAAACTGGGCGAAGCGCGTAGCCCTGCCGACGAGGAGTATGAGTAAGCCCGTAGCTATTGGGTCAAGCGTCCCCGTGTGACCCACCTTCTTTACGCGGAGCTTCCTCTTTACTTCCTCAACGACTCGCGTTGATGTCAAGCCCTTCGGCTTGTCAATCAGGAGCGCGCCTTCCATCAGCTCAGGAAGTCCTTGAGGTGTCTTTTCATGGCGAGGTTCCTGAGCTTCCTGAGGGCGCGCGTCTCAAGTTGCCTTACGCGCTCGCGCGAAAGCCCCAAAATCTCCCCAATCTCCCTAAGGGTTTTCGGTTCGTTTCCCTTCAAACCGAACCTGAGCTCTATGACCTTTCTTTCTTTGTCGGTGAGTTTGCTGAGAAGGTCGTCTATCTCCTTCTGTATCACCTCTTGGACGACCTTTTCTTCCACCTCCGCGGTTCCGTGCTTGCTCAAAAAGTCTATGAAGAAGGTGTCCTCGTTCTCTCCCACGGGTGCGTCAAGCGAGAGGGGAACCCTGCACACCTGAAGGTATTTCTCTATCTCCTCGGGCGGTATCTTGTAGCCTTCCTTTTTCAGACGCTCCTCAACCTCCTCGGGCGTCGGTTTCCTCCCGAGCTCCTTTTCAAGCTCTTTCTCTATCATCTGCCTGCTTAGCTCCTTTGCTATCTCTTCGGGTGTGGGTTCACGCTCAAGCTTCTTTGAAAGCTCCCCGTATATGTGGGCTATCTTGTTGATGAGGTGAGACTGCTTTAGGGGAATCCTGACCGCACCCGTTTGTTGTGAGAGGGCTTGCATTATAGCCTGTCTTATCCACCAGACCGCGTATGAGATGAACTTAACACCCCTGTCGGGGTCAAAGCGTTTGGCAGCCTCAAGGAGTCCGAGGTTCCCCGCTGCTATGAGCTCGGAAAAGGGAAGCCCGTAGCCTATGTATTGCTTTGCTACGCTTACGACAAAGCGCAGGTTAGCCTCAACGAGCTTCTTCAGGGCTTCCTCGTCACCCTCCTTTGCCCTCCTCGCGAGTTCCTTTTCCTCCTCCGGAGAGAGGAGGGGTATCTTTGATATCCTCTTCAGATATTGGTTTATCAGCTCTTGCTCAGTGTCCGGAATCATTACACCGACCTCATCTCAGCTCAAGAGTAATAAATATATTAGCGTCTCCCCTTCTGACGAGGAGAAGGGCGCGCGTCTTGCCTTCGCTCTTTAACCGCTTTATCAGCTCGTAAAACTCCCTTACGTTCCTTACGGGACGGTTGTTAACCTTCAGTATCACGTCCCCGGGTTGAAGTCCGCTGTATTCCGCGGGGGAATTGGGTGCGACGTCCTCAACCACAACACCGCCCTCAACCCCGAGCTGTTGCTTTTCCTTTTGCGTGAGGTCTCTCAGGAGAAGACCGAGGTTCTCGGGCGTAGTCTTCCCGAACGCCCCGGACTCCTTCTCGGGATACTCACCCACCTTTACCTTTACCTTTATCGGTTTTCCGTCCCTTATCACCGTAAGGGTTATCTCCGTTCCGGGTTTTACCTTCATTATCGTAAACTGAAGGTCTCTCGTGTCCCTTATCTTCTTTCCGTTTACCTCAACGATTACGTCCCCCACCTTCAGACCCGCCTTTTCTGCGGGTGAGTCGGGAAGGACGTTCGTGATAAGAACACCCTCTTTTATACCTATAGCCTCCGCTATGTCCGGTGTGATGTCCTGTATCGTTACGCCGAGCCAACCGCGGACGACCTTACCGTGGGTGATTATCTGCTCCATTACCCATTTTGCGAGGTTTATGGGTATGGCAAAACCGAGTCCTTGAGCACCCGCTATTATGGCGGTGTTTATACCTATAACCTCACCCTCTATGTTGACGAGGGGTCCCCCGGAGTTCCCGGGGTTTATCGCTGCGTCCGTTTGGATAAAGTTCTCATACTGGGTTATTCCTATGCTCCTCCTGAGGGCTGATATAACCCCCATCGTCACCGTTCTCTCAAGACCGAAGGGGTTTCCTATCGCGAAGACGATTTGACCTACCTTTAGCTTGTCCGAATCCCCGAGTTTTGCTACCCTCTCCTTAAAGTTTTCTATACCGGAGACGTTTATCTTTACGACCGCGATGTCCGTCTTTGAGTCCGCTCCTACGACCTCCCCCTTCCTTTCCGTGTGCCTGTCAAGTTTGACGATTATCCTCACCGCGTTTTTAACAACGTGGGCGTTCGTGAGAATGTAGGCGATGTTCTTATCCTCATCGTATCTCACTATCACACCGCTCCCGAGGGAGCGCTCTTTTCTGTTGAAGGGCTTGTTGAACCTGAAGGGAAAGTCAAAGGGAAAATGCGGAAATACACCCTTTTGCTCCCTTACGACGAAAATCGTGACGACCGAGGGTGATACCCTCTCAACGAGGGACGTAATCTCGTCTTGGAGCTCCCTCAGGGTTGATGAAAAACCTATAAACAGGGATATCAGGAAAATGAGAAGAGCTTTCCTCATAATACATAATGATTATCTTACAGTTAAATTAACAATGCAAGAAAGGTTTACAAACCATAAAAAAGACCATAAGCTTTATCAAAGGAGGCACGAGGGCGGGGATAATGATTATCCCGCCAAAGGCACAGGCGGGGAAGTTTATAATCCCGACCCGTGCCTCCTCCCACCACTACAAAACCCAGAGGGAGGAAAGGGTGCGTATCTTTGGGTGTGATGTAGCTAAGGACTTTATCGTCCTTCACGATGGACACTCAAGCTACTA
>JAADEK010000085.1 GCA_013153455.1 Aquificota bacterium | reverse complement strand
CCTATCACCTCGCCCTCGTTATGCGAAAGAGGGCTATAGTGGTGATTCAGGGTTTTGCCCCGTTTGTTGAGGAGAGGTTCGGTCTTATAGATTACTTTTACGCCTCCGCCCCTTGCGTCCCCTGCGGAAAGAAGAGATGCCCCCTCGGGACGGAAGAGTGCTACGAGAGCGTAAACACGAAAGCCCTCGCGGAGCGGGCGATGGGGTTTTTCCTTTCGGGTAATAAATTATTTTCCTATGGACAAAATTATCGTGAGAGGAGCTCGGCACCACAACCTGAAGAACATAGACGTTGATATACCTAAGAACAAGCTCGTGGTCATAACGGGACCCTCCGGCTCCGGGAAGTCCTCACTCGCCTTTGACACAATCTACGCGGAGGGACAAAGGCGCTACGTAGAGAGCCTATCTTCTTACGCACGGCAGTTCCTCGGTATGATGGAAAAGCCCGAGGTGGACTCCATAGAGGGACTCTCACCCGCCATCGCGATAGACCAAAAGACGACATCAAAAAACCCGCGCTCAACCGTTGGAACGGTAACGGAGATTTACGACTACTTGAGGGTTCTGTGGGCTAACGTGGGAAAACCCTACTGCCCCGAGTGTAAGAGTCCCCTTTCGGGGCTTCCCGCCCACGAGATACTTGAGAGGGTGGCGGAGAAATACGAGGGAAGGAAGATAATGGTTCTTTCACCCGTCGTAAGAGGGAAAAAGGGAGAGTTTCGTGAGCTTATGAGGGAGATAGAAAAGAGGGGCTTTTCCCGTGTGAAGGTGGACGGGAAGCTCATGCGCGTGATAGAGGTTCCTCCGCTTGAGAAGAATAAGAAGCACACGATAGAGATAGTTATAGACAGGCTTACGGTGAGCGAGGAGGAGAGGGCTCGCCTCCTTGAAGCCGTAGAGAGGGCTCTTGAGCTTTCTTCGGGTCTCGTGAGGATAGAAGACGTGCAAACGGGAGAAAGCGAACTGCTCAGCGAAAAGCTCGTTTGCCCCCAGCACGGATTTACTATTCCCGAAATATCACCCCGACTCTTCTCCTTTAACTCTCCCTACGGGGCGTGTCCCGCGTGCAAGGGTCTCGGTGTGAAGTGGGAGGTGGACCCAGCCCTGCTCGTAGACCCGGACAAGCCCGCGATAAAGGCTATAAAGATTACGGAAAGCGGTCTTTTCAATTACCTTAGGTTCCCTATTGCTAACACGATAAGACGCCTCGGATACGACCCAAGAACGGTCTGGAAGAAGCTCCCCGAAAGCGTGAGGGCTACGGTTCTGTATGGGAGCGAGGGTCTCGGGTTTACGGGTGTGATTCCGCACCTTGAGAAGAAATTCCTTGAGGAGGAAAGCGAGCGGGTTCGGGAGGAGATAGAGGAGTTTATAGTTGAAAAGCCCTGCCCCGAGTGCGGGGGTGCGCGTCTGAGAAAGCAAGCTCTCGCGGTTCTCGTTGACGGAAAGAGTATATGGGACGTTGTTCAGATGCCCGTAGGGAAGGCTAAGGAGTTCTTTGAGAACCTCTCTTTTAAGCTTTCGGGCAAGGAGAAAATCATAGCCCAAAGACTACTGAAGGAGATATCCGAAAGACTCGGATTTCTGGTAAACGTAGGACTTGATTACCTGTCGCTCTCAAGGAGCGCGACGAGCCTGTCGGGAGGTGAGATGCAAAGGATAAGGCTCGCGACACAGCTCGGTTCAAAACTCTCGGGCGTCCTTTACGTCCTTGACGAGCCCTCAATAGGTCTCCACCCGCGCGATACGTCAAAGCTTATAAACACGCTCAAGGAGCTTAAAGAGCTTGGGAACACGGTAATCGTCGTTGAGCACGACCCCGAAACGATAGAGAGCGCGGACTGGGTAATAGAGCTAGGTCCCGGAGCGGGTAAATACGGGGGCTACCTCGTCGCGGAGGGAACGGTTGAGGATATAAAATCAAACCCGTCCTCTCTCACGGGAGCTTACCTGAGCGGTAGGAAGGAGATACCCCTTCCGGAGGAGAGAAAGAAGCCGTCGGGTGAGTTTATAAGGATAAGGGGGGCAAGAGAGCACAACCTGAAGAACATAGACGTTGACATACCCTTGGGTCTCTTCGTTTGTATCACCGGTGTCTCGGGCTCCGGGAAATCAACCCTTATATACGACATACTCTACAAGTATGCGAAGAATTACTTTTACGGAACGCACGAGCGCGTCGGTGAAGTTGACGCTGTGGAAGGACTTGAACACGTGGACAAGGTGATAAACGTTGACCAGTCTCCCATAGGTAAAACACCCCGCTCAAACCCCGCGACCTATACGAAGGTCTTTGACCTCATAAGGAATCTTTTTGCCAAAACGCCGGAAGCCCGCGCGCGCGGATACAAGCCCGGTAGGTTCTCCTTCAACGTCAAGGGCGGAAGGTGTGAAGCGTGTCAGGGAGAGGGTGTAATAAAGGTTGAGATGCACTTCCTCCCTCCCGTTTACGTTACGTGTGAGGTCTGTAAAGGAAAGCGCTACAACAGGGAAACACTTGAGATAACCTACAGGGGGAAGAGTATAGCGGACGTCCTTGATATGACCGTTGACGAAGCTTACGAGTTCTTCTCAAACCATCCCGCGATAAGGAGAAAGCTTGAGGTTCTAAAGGAAGTGGGTCTCGGATACCTGAAGCTCGGTCAGCCCGCCCCGACGCTGTCGGGAGGAGAGGCTCAAAGAATAAAACTCGCGAGGGAACTCTCAAAGAAGGACACCGGGAGGACGCTTTACCTCCTTGATGAGCCGACGACGGGTCTTCACATGGACGACATAAACAAGCTCATACGCGTCCTTCGGAAACTCGTGGAAAGAGGAAACACGGTAGTGGTTATAGAGCACAACCTTGACGTGATAAAGTGCGCGGACTGGGTAATAGACCTCGGTCCCGAGGGCGGGGAGAGGGGAGGACAGGTCGTCGCGGTCGGGACTCCCGAGGATATAGCCCAAAACCCCCGCTCCCATACGGGAAGATTCCTTAAAAGATACCTGACGCAGGAGGTGCGTCAGTAGGCTATGTGCTCGTCCTTGCTCTTTGCCTCGTATAGTTTCTTGTCAACCTCCCTCAGTATCTCCTCAACGCTCCTGAACCGGTCGTTTACCTCAACGACCCCGAAGCTCGCGCTTACCTTAAGCTCCTTGTCCCCGCAATCAAAGAAGTAATTCTCTATAGCGTTCTTCAGCCTTCTCGCTATCTTTACAGCGTTCTGGAGGTTCACCCCCGGGAGGATTATGAGGAACTCGTCCCCCCCGTATCTCCCTATAGCGTCCTTTGCCCTCAGGTATTTCCTTAGTATATCTCCTATGTGCCTGAGGACGCAGTCCCCCACCGGGTGCCCGTATTTGTCGTTTATCTCCTTGAAGTTGTTCACATCAAACATAATTACGGAAAAGGGGTATTTGTAGCGCTGAAAGTCGTTAAAGTAGTCGTAAAGAGCCTTCTCTATTGAGCGCCTGTTCTTTAGACCCGTAAGGTAATCAACGAAGGCTTGCTTCTTGAGCGTCTCAAGCTCTTTTTTAAGCTTCTCAACGTATTGTTGCTTTTCCTTTAGCTTCTCTATAAGCTCTTGATTTGTTTTCCTCAGCTCCGTGAGCTCCTGAAGAATCTCCCTCAGGATTTCCATCTGCTCCTTTTGTGCGGATACCTCCTCAAGCTTCTTCTCGTGCTTCCCGAGTTTCCTGTCGTATCCCTGAACCGTATCAAGGTAGTCGTATATGACGTGCTTTACCTCGTTCAGTATCCTCTCTATCTCACCCGAGACCCTCAGGTCTATCTTCGCTTCCTTAAAAATCTTGTAGTAGATGTCTATAAGCTCGTTTACGGTGGGCTCTATACGGTTCTCAACGACGTAACAAAAGACGAAGAACCATTTTGCGTAATTGTTGGGTGTAGGGAGAATCTCCTGTTCAACGAAGAAGTTAAACATCCTCCTTATTATCTCTTTTAAGTTTTTTTTATCGTCCTCCGTGAGCTCCTCTCCGCTCCTTATCTTCTCGTAGATGGAGCACTTAACCTCCATTAATTAGCATTTTAGCAGACTCCAAGGAAAGCCCTTCCCGCTCTATCCATCTCTCAACGCTCTCAAGCGCCCTCTTAGCCATAAGCTCCTTTCTCTTCCTTTTGTCCTTTACTTTTTTCTCCAGCGGGGGAAGGAGCCCGAAGACCGGGTTCATGGGTTGTAGCTCACCTTCCTTTGTTGTTATGTAGTGAACCAACGAGCCGAGCATACTCTCCCTCGGAGCTTCCGTCGGGCTCTCACCGCGGGCGAGCCTGCCCGCGTTTATACCCGCGAGTATACCCGTCGCGGACGAGGCTACGTATCCCTCAACCCCCGTTATCTGACCCGCGAAGAAGATGTTTTCCTTTTTCCTGAGGTTTAAAAAGCGCGTCAATACCTTGTTTGATTGTATGAAGGTGTTCCTGTGCATTGAGCCGAGGCGCACAAAGCGCGCGTTCCTCAAGCAAGGGATAAGCCTAAAGACGCGCTTTTGCTCGCTGTAGGTGAGCTTCGTCTGAAAGCCCACCAAGGAAAGGAGTGTTCCCTCTTTGTTTTCCTTCCTCAGCTGAACGACCGCGAAAGGCTCCTTTCCCGTCCTTGGGTCCACGAGCCCCACCGGTCTCATGGGACCAAAGAGGAGGGTCTTGTAGCCCCTTCTCGCCATCTCCTCTATGGGGAGACAGCCCTCAAAGTGAACCGCTTTCTCAAAGTCCTTAGGCTCCACCTTTTGAGCCTTCATCAGCTCTTCGTAAAAGAGCCTGTATTCCTCTTCCGTAAGGACGCAGTTAAAGTAGTCCTCCCCTCCCTTTCCCCATCGGGAACCCCAAAAGCCCTTTGAGAAGTCAACGCTGTCCGCGTCAACTATCGGGGCTATCGCGTCGTAAAAGTAGAGCGTCTCCTCACCTACCAAAGCCTTTATCTCCTCGCTCAGGGCTTCGGAGGTGAGGGGTCCGGTTGCTATCACGACTATATCGTCCTCGGGAATCTTCTTTACCTCTTCCCTTACTATCTTTATCCTCGGGTGGGAGGAGAGCTTTTCGGTTATGTAAGAGGAAAAGATTTCCCTATCAACCGCGAGGGCACCCCCCGCGGGAACGCGCGCGACCTTCGCAGCTTCTATAACGATAGAGCCAAGAAGCCTCATCTCCGCCTTGAGGAGTCCCGCGCCAGTTGTGAGTTCAAGCCCCCCGAGCGTGTTGCTACACACGAGCTCCGCTAAATTTCCCGTCCTGTGTGCGGGCGTCATCCTCTCGGGGCGCATCTCGTAAAGGATGACCTCGTGCCCCTCGTTTGCGAGTCTCCAAGCGCTCTCGGAGCCCGCGAGCCCTCCTCCTATAACTATCACCCTTTCCTTCATAGCCATTAAGAATTTAAATTAAAGTTCTTAGTATGAGAAGGCTAATAGTCGTCCCCGCGCGCCTTCGTTCAACGCGCCTGAAGGAAAAACCCCTAAGGGAGATACTCGGGAAACCCCTCATAAGGCACGTGGTGGAAAACCTGAAAAAGACGGGGTATGAGGTTCTGCTCGCGACGGACAGCGAGCGCATAGCCCGCGAAGTTAAAGACCTGTGCGAGACCCTCCTCACCCCTCCGGAGCTCCCCTCGGGCACGGATAGGGTTCTTTGGGCGCTCAGAAAAACCGACGCGGAGCTTATAGTAAACTACCAAGGCGATGAGCCTTTCGCTTACAAAGAAGACGTAGACAGGATTTTTCGGGCGCTTGAGGAGGGCGACGGGGCGGTAACGCTCGCAACGCCCGACCCCCGCGCATACGAAAGACCCGAAGATGTCAAGGTAGTCCTTGACTCGGAGGGATACGCCCTTTACTTTTCGCGCTCACCCATCCCGTTTTTCAGGAAAGAAAGCAACCTTTATCCGCTCAAGCACGTGGGTATATACGGATTTCGGAGGGAGACGCTTGAGCTGTTCGGGAAGCTCGGGCGCTCTCACCTTGAGGAGGTTGAGGGTCTTGAACAGCTCAGACTCCTTGAGAACGGAGTTAAGATACGCGTTCTCATAACGAGGAACTTCTACCACGGTGTTGATACGGAGGAGGATATCCGAATCGTTGAGGAGGTGCTAAAGGGTTGAGGGTCTTGTTCTTGTGCTACAGGTTCAACTCACTTTCCCAGCGCCTTTACTGCGAGCTCACCGAAAGAGGATACGAGGTCTCCGTTGAGCTTGACGTTCACCCGGAGCTTACGCGCGAGGCGGTGAGCCTCTACAAGCCCGACCTCATCATAGCTCCCTTCTTGAGGAGAAAGATACCGAAAGACGTCTGGGAGAAGGTTCCCACCTTTATAATCCACCCCGGTCCCCCGGGAGACAGGGGTCCGCACGCGATAGACAGGGCTCTCTTGTCCTCAAAGAAGGTATGGGGTGTTAGCGTTCTTGGCGCGAGCGAGGAATACGACGCGGGGGACGTTTGGGCTTTCAGGGAGTTTCCTATGCGCTTTGCGAAAAAGTCAAGCTTATACAGAAACGAAACCACCGAGGGCGCGGTGGAAGCGGTTCTTGAGGCGATTGAGAAGTTTAAAAAGGGCAAAAGACCAACACCTCAGGGGGAGGGGTGGTGGAACGAGGTGAGAAAGGAAGAAAGATACGTAAGGTGGGAAGAGGGGACGGAGACGATTCTCAGGAAGATTCACGCGTCGGACACCCAACCCGGTGCGGTAGCGAACGTTCTCGGGAAGGAGTATTACATCTTTGACGCGCACAAAGAGGGGGAGCTGAGGGGAAAGCCCGGTGAGATTCTCGCGGTTCGGGATTCCGCGGTTTGTATAGCTACACCCGACGGGGCAATATGGGTCGGGCACGCGAGGGAAAAGAAAAAGGAAAGCATAAAACTGCCCGCGGTTGAGGTCTTTAACCTCCCCGACTCCGTAAAAGAAGTGCCCCTGAAGCCTTGGGAGAGCGTCCCGTTTCCCACATACAGGGAGATAGAATACGAGGAAAGGGACAGCATAGGCTTCATAACCTTTCGCTTTTACAACGGAGCGATGTCCACCGAAAGGTGCGAAAGGCTAAGGGAAGCGGTCCGCTACGCGAAGAAAAGACCCATAAAAGCCATCGTCCTTTTGGGGGGTGAGGACTTTTTCTCAAGCGGGATGAACCTAAACACGATAGAAAACGCGGAGAGCCCCGCGGACGAGTCTTGGCGCAACATAAACGCTATGGACGACCTTTGTGAGGAGATTCTCACAACCCCCGATAAGCTCACCGTCTCAGCCCTCAGGGCGAACGCGGGGGCGGGAGGCGTCTTTTTAGCCCTCACGTGCGACCTCGTCTTTGCGAGGGAAGGTGTTGTGCTGAACCCCCACTACAAGAACATAGGGAACCTTTACGGCTCGGAGTTTTGGACCTACACGCTCCCGAGGCGCGTTGGCTGGGAAAGGGCGCGCCAAATCGTAAACAACCGCCTCCCGATAAGCGCAAGAAAAGCAAAGGAGCTCGGTCTCATAGACGACGTCTTTGAAAAAACGCCGAAGGCGTTCTTAACGAAATTAGAAGAAAAGATTAAAAGCTTTATAAACTCACCCCGGTTTCACCGCTTTATAGAGGAAAAGAAGAAGGAAAGGAGTTCACCCGCCTTCCTTGAGGAGATAAAAAGGGCGAGGGAGCACGAGCTTGAGAGGATGCGCCTTAGCTTCTACGGCTTTGACACAAGCTACCACATCGCCCGCTACTACTTCGTCAGAAGGAAGCCCCACTTCAGGACACCCCCGTATCTCGCGGTTCACAGAAGACCGCAAAAGAAAGCCTGACCCAGAGAGATACCCCCGTCGTTGGGCGGGACGACCCTGTGCGTGTAGACCCTAAAGCCTTCGCCCTCAAGAAGCTCCCGAATGCGCGAAACGAGCGGGTCGTTCTGCATAACACCCCCCGAAAGACAAACATCCCTCAGCCCCGCCCTCCTTGCGACCTCAAGACAGACCTCCGCGAGCGTGTTTATAAAGAGCGTCGCACCCCTCCTTTTGTCCCTTTCGGAGACAAGACGCCTTATCGCGGGTCTCCAATCTATCTGATTTCCATTTATATAAAAGGGATATGACGAGCGCTCACCGCGCTCGTATAGCTCCTCCAACATCATCGGCGCCTGACCCTCGTAGGTCGCCTCGTGAAGAACACCCAAAAGCGAAGAAACGCCGTCAAGAAGCCGACCCACGGAGGAGGAAAGGGGGGCGTTTATGCGCCTCTCGTGAGCCCGAATCAGCAAAGAAAGCTCACGCTCACCGAAGGCGCCCCTCGCCCACCCCTCGGGTATAACCTTTCCGAAGCTCTCAAGAAGGAGCGAAAGGGCGACGCGCCTTGGCTCCCTTATCGCCTTCTCACCCCCCAAAAGCGGGAAAGGTCTGAAGTAGTAAAGGCGCTCAAACGAGCGTAAAGAAACCCTCAAAAACTCCCCTCCCCAAAGCGTTCCGTCGGTTCCGTATCCCGTCCCGTCCCAAACAATCGCGAGAACTTCACCCTCAAGGGCGTTCTCCGCCATGCAAGAGAGCGCGTGAGCAAAGTGGTGCTGAACCCCGACGAGCGGAATACCGAGCCTTCGGGAGAGCCTTTTTGCGAGGCGCGTCGTTTCGTATCTGGGGTGAAGGTCGCAAGCAATCACCTCTGGCTCAAAGCCGAAAAGCTCCATAAGGTCAAAAACGCTCTCCTCAAGCACCGAAAGCGCTTCCGCGCTTTCAATATCCCCCATATGCTGGCTCAGGATAACCTTATCCCCCTCCCCGAGGGCGAACGTATTTTTAAGCATACCCCCGAGAGCGAGAACGCGCTTCTTTAGGGCTTTCGGTAAGAAGACGGGAAGGGGAGCGTAACCGCGCGAGCGCCTTATGGGTGTAGGTATGCCTCCCACGAGCTTCACGACGCTGTCGTCGCACCTCCTCTTTATGGGTCTGTTGTGAACAACGAGGGCATCACAAAGCCCCGAGAGCTTTTCCATAGCTTCCGTGTTGTCCTTCACTATCGGCTCACCCGAGAGGTTCGCGCTCGTCGCAACGACGGGCTTCCCGAAGTCCGAAAGGAGGATGTGGTGAAGCGGGGAGTAAGGTAAAAAGGCGCCGACGCGCGAAAGACCGGGCGCTATCAGCTCCGGTAGCTTTCCCTTACTCCTCGCGAGGACTATAGGGCGCTCGGGAGAAAGGAGGAGCTCAAGCTCTTCCTCGCTCAGCTCCAAAAACTCAAGCGCGCTCTCGGGGGAGGGAAACATAACAGCAAAGGGTTTATGAGGTCTTCTCTTTCTCCTCCTGAGGAGGGAGATGGCGTCCTCATTGGTCGCATCACAAAGGAGGTGGAAACCTCCTATACCCTTGAGCGCGACGATTTTCCCCTCCCGAAGAAGCTCAAGCGCGAGCTCTAAAGCCTTTTGTCCCCTTTGGGAGGGCTTTCCGCTCGGTGAGCAGAGGTATAGCTCGGGACCACAGCGGGGGCAGGCGTTCGGCTGGGCGTGGAAGCGCCTGCTGGTCGGGTCCTCGTATTCGCGCCTGCAGTCCTCACACATACGAAAGTATTTCATCGTCGTGTTTTGCCTGTCGTAGGGCAGGCGCTCTATTATCGTGAACCTCGGACCGCAGTTCGTGCAGTTTGTGAAGGGGTATCGGTATCTCCTGTCGTTCGGGTCCATAACCTCACGAAGACAGTCCTCGCACGTCGCTATATCCGGAAGGACGAGCGCCTCTTTTCTTCCCCCTTCGCTTTTCCTTATCGTAAAGTCCCGAAAGCCGACGGGCGGTAAGAACTCAACCTCCTTCTTAAGTATTCGGGCGTTTCTCGGTTTTTCCTCCTCAAGCCTTCTCAAGAACTCGTAAAGCTTATCCTCCTCCCCTTCTATCTCAATAAGAACGCCTTCCGCGTTGTTGAGGACAAAACCGCGGAGGGAAAGACCCGTTGCGAGCCTGTGGACAAAGGGGCGAAAACCTACACCCTGAACGACCCCTTTAAGCTTGAGCCGAACTCTCTTCATTTAACCTGCTTCTTAGCTCCGATAGCTTGCGCATCAGATAATCGCACCAAAGCTCAATCCCCTCCCCGCTCTTTGCGCTGAGGAGGAGTGTCTCAATACGGGGGTTTACGCGTTTCGCGGACGCTATCGCTTCCTCGGGGTTGAAACCAGTGTAAGGTATGAGGTCCGTCTTTGTGATGAGGAGGAGGTCCGCGTTTTTGAACATCACGGGATACTTCTCCGGCTTGTCCTCACCCTCCGTGGAGGAGAGGAGAACCACGTTCAGGTGAGCGCCGAGGTCGTATGAAGCGGGACAAACCAAATTCCCCACGTTCTCTATAAAGACTATATCAAGCTCGTCAAGGGGGAGGTGGTGTATCCCCTCGTGAACCATAAACGCGTCAAGGTGGCAAGCGCTCCCGGTGGTAATCTGGTATGCGGGTGCGCCCTTTTTCTTTATACGCTCCGCGTCCCTGTTGGTCTCAAGGTCTCCCTCAATTACCCCTATCCTGAGCTTACCCTCAAGGGCTTCTATAGTCCTCTCAAGGAGGCTCGTCTTTCCCGCACCGGGAGAGCTCATGAGGTTTACCGCGAGTATACCGTGCCTCTCAAAGTGCTCCCTGTTTGAGAGAGCCTGTTCGTCGTTTCGGGAGAGAATCTTCTCAAGAACCTCAACCGTCTTTTTATCTCCCTCCGGAACGGAACAACCGCAATCCTTACACATCACCTTACCTCCTCTATCTCCGAAAGCCTCCTCTCAAGGTATTTTATACTCTCCCGTATGTCCTCCCTTTGGGCGGACGCGAGCTTAGGAAAGTATGTGATTTCTACGGTCTCAAGTATGGGCTTCCCGTCCCTGTCCTTTATCACACCGACCCAAACCCCGTATATACCCGTCTCCCACCACTCCGCGGGCTGTGTCTTTGAGCTGTAGTAAATCCTTACCTGACCCCTCCCCAGAACGTCAAGTATCAACTCCCTGTCCTTTTGCGTAAGGGGGAGTTTGTTTATGTATATGATGTGCTCCTCTCCCTTCTCGTAGAGCTCCTTAAGCGCGATGAGTATCTCCCTCAGTATAGGAAGAGCGTTCATAAGCCCTTCGCTCATAGGGCTTTCCTCCTCAGCTCCTTTCCCCACTTCCCGAGCTGGGAAACTATCCTCTCAACGAGGAGGGGTATGCGCCGGGCGACCTCATCCGATAGCTCCGTTGAAAGCTCAAGGCTTTTTGGTTCCATACCTATCAGGACGACCTCCTCGGGGTTTTGACCCGTCAGTTCCATGAGGGCGAGGACTTCCTGGATGCCGAGCTCGTGCGCGGAGACCTTCTTTCTGAAGTATTTCTTTACCTCGTTTCCCTTAAAGACGTAAATGGTTCCCGGCTCACCTCCCCCGAGGACCGCATCAACGACTATGAGCTTCTCCGTTCCCCTCAGGTGATACATGAGGTCTATTCCGAGCGTCCCCCCGTCAAGGGCGCGAACGTCGGGGGGAAGCTCGTAAAGGCGTGAAAGCTCCTCAACCGCCCGAACACCGAGCCCCTCGTCCGAAAGGAGTATATTCCCCACGCCCAAAACGGTAATCATACGAGCGCAAGGGCGATGAGCAGAGCGCCCAAAGCCCTCGTGAGCGTCCTCAAACGAAGCCCCGCGAGTATGCCGAGCGCGTGAAGCGTAGCGGTGGAAAGAAGCATACCCGCGGTATAAAGGAGCTCATCCGTTCCCGCGGGAGCCTCCGTCCCGTGCGCAAATCCGTGAAAGACCCCGCCGAGCACGGAAAGGAGGAAAACCGCGGGCAGTAATCTCGCGCGCATAAGGAGCATAAGCCCGAAAACCAAAAGGGAAAAGAGTATACCGAGCTCCGCAAACGACGGGCTAAAGCCCCGAAATGCTAAGAGCGTTCCCGCGAGCATACCCCCGACGAAACCGAGCGGGGGCAAGAGGGCTTTTTTTCCGCCAAGGTATGCCCCCAGAGCGCCCACCGCGAGCATCACCGCGAGGTGGTCCGCCCCCGTGAGCGGGTGAGCGAGCCCCGAAAGGAAGGGGGAAGATAGGCTCGTGTGAACGGGGTGCCCGAAGGCAATACCGAGGAGGAAAAGGGCGCCGAACCTTTTCATCGTTATCCCTCCTTTACGTCTTCTATATCTACGGGGTCTTTCTTGAAGAACTTCACGCCGTTGAACATGGAAGACACTTCACCGTTTTTGTGCGTCCAGTCCTCGCGTGAGACGAAGTATACGTGAACGACGAAAAAGAGCATTATGAGCCACGCAACGACGTGGTGCCAAAAGTGAGCCTGGAACTCTCCCCCGAGACTCCACACAACCCAACCGAAGACCGAAGCCCAAAATCCGTCGGGGTCCGAGAGTCCATACATACCGAAACCCGTAGCTATCATGAAGAAAATCATGAGGTATACAAAGAAGTAGGCTGTCCTCGCGAGCGGGTTCCTAATCATAGGGGGGTGTTGTGAGATGAGGAGGTATTCCTTTAGGGTCTCCTTTAGTCCTTCCCAGTATTCTATGCTCCAGAACTTGGGTATAAAGAGCCTGTCGCCTTTCCTGAAGAAGGCTATGAAGATTCTAAAGAGGAAGGAAGCGAGGAGTATGTATCCCGCGACGAAGTGTATGAACCTGAAGTGTCCCATCGTTATGTTCTTTTCGTATGCGAACGTGGCTTCGTAACCTACGCTGGTTGTGAAGTAGGGCGTTCCTATGTAGAGACCCGTCAGAAAGAGGACGACTATGGCGATGAAGTTCACCCAGTGCCAGATTCTGAGCGCGGGGCTGAAGATGTAAATGCTTTTATAGAGTTTCATGTGTGAACCTCCCTATATATGACTATATCGGTAAACCCCTCCATAAGGGGAGGTATTCCGGTCTTTGAGGGGACACCTCTCCCCCTTTGACCTCTTAAAAGCCCCCGCGGGTGGGCTTTCTGAGGAGGAGCTTCTAAAGAAGGCTTCAAACAAACACTTCAGACGGAGGCTTATTCTCGTAAAGAGGTGTCTGGAGGTTCTGGAGAGAGCCTTCAGGGGTGAGGAGGTCAATAGAG
>JAADEK010000121.1 GCA_013153455.1 Aquificota bacterium | reverse complement strand
CGAACGAGAGGAAGCTCCTCACCCGTGTGCTGGAGGTCCCTCACGAGCCTGAGCTTCCTACCGAGGGCGCCCGCGGGGTGTCTCTTCCCGAAGTCCTCCTCCTTAAAACCCCTTAACTTCATAACAGCCATGGCAAGGGCGTCCCCGAGAGCGAGCGTAAGAACCGCGGAGGTCGTCGGAGCAAGACCGAGGGGACCCGCCTCTTCCTCAAGGGGTATCCTCAGAACGATGTCGCTCCTCTTTGCGAGCGAAGAGTCGGGCTTCGCGGTTATACCTATAATAGGGTTATTGTGAAGCTTAAAGTAAGGGATGAGCTTCAGGACCTCCTCGCTCTCCCCGCTGTTTGATATAGCTATGACGAGGTCTTTCCTGTCAACAAGACCGAGGTCGCCGTGGAGAGCCTCCGCGGGATGAAGGAAAACCGAGGGCGTCCCGGTGCTTGAGAACGTTGATGAAATCTTCCTCGCTATATGACCCGATTTACCTATACCGGTGAGGACTACCTTACCCTCGCAAGAGAGGATAAGCTCAACCGCGCGGACGAAGTTCTCATCAAGCGAGTCCGCGAGCCTGCGGAGCGCCCTTGCCTCCTCAAGGATAACTCCCCTTCCGAGCTTTAATATCTCTTCCTTACTCACCTTTCGCTTTCTTGTAGTTCTCTATACCCCTCTTTATCTCCTCAATCGCGTCCTGAAGACCCTTCCAGCTTTCCACCTTCACCCACTTGCCCGGCTCAAGCTCCTTATAGTGCTCAAAGAAATGCTTTATCTTCTCCCTCACTATCTCCGGGAGTTGGTCTACGGTCTTTACGTCCGCATACGTGGGGTCAAGCTTCTCGTGAGGAACCGCTATGAGCTTCGTATCTATACCCTCCTCGTCCCTCATCTCAAGCATACCTATGGGTCTGCACCTCATAACAGCTCCCGGGACAACGGGCTCCCTTGAGACGACCAAAACGTCAACCGGGTCACCGTCGTCCGCGAGCGTTTGGGGTATAAAACCGTAGTTAAAGGGGTAATACATAGCGGTGAACAAAAAGCGGTCAACGAATATAACCTCCGAGTCCTTATCAAGCTCGTATTTCACCGCACTACCCTGCGGTATCTCAACAACAACGTATATATCCTCGGGAGGATTCTTACCCGGGGGAAGCTCCTTGTATCCCATCCTCTGACCTCCGAGTATTATTTTACAAGCTCCTCACCCGCGGAAAGTAGCTCACGCGTCCGTTCCTCGTTCGGACTTTCCGCGTATACACGAATCAAAGGCTCCGTTCCGGACGCCCTCATAAGGAGCCAAGACCCGTCCCCGAACACAAACTTAACACCGTCTATAGTTATCACGTCCTTTACAACAAAAGAACCCACCCTTTCGGGTGGGTTTTTCTTGAGCTCCTCAATCCTCCCCTTTGCGCGCTCGTCCGCCCTCAGGTCAACGCGCGCATAACTGGAGGAACCAAAGCGCTCCTCAATCTCCCTTATGACCTCCGACAAGCTCTTGCCCTTCAGGTATAAAAGCTCAAGGATATTAAGGGCTGAGAAAATACCGTCCCTTTCTGGCAAAAAGTGGGGAAACCCGTATCCACCGCTCTCCTCACCCCCGAATACAACCCTCTCCCCGCTCAGGAGAACCTCGTTTATGTTCTTAAAGCCCACACCGACCTCACGTATAGGGACACCGAAGGCTTGAGCTATCCTCTCCGCGAGGTATGTCGTTGATACCGTCTTCACGACAAGCCCCCTCATCCCCTTGTTCTCAAGAACGTGAAGCAGTAATAGCGCGTATATGAGCTGTGTGTTTACGTAGTTTCCCCTTTCGTCAACGAGGGCTATGCGGTCCCCGTCCCCGTCGTTAGCTATACCCAAGCCCGCCCCGAGCGCCCTCACCTTTTCCTTTGTGATACCCATATACCTCTCTATAGGCTCCGGGGGATTTCCCCCAAAGAGGGGGTCCCTGTTCTTTCGTATGCTCACAACGCTTACCTTCGTGTCCCTAAGTATATACTCAAGAAGTCCCGAAGCGGTTCCGTGCATCGGGTCGTGAACCACGAGCATCTCCCTCTCACGAAACAGGTCTAAATCAAAGAAACTCCTCACCTTCTCAACGTAGTGCTTCCTCAGCTCCTGATATTCGGGCTCGTAGGGTGCCTCCTTTGGCTCACCGACGGAAGAGAGGGCTTTCTCAACCTTGCGTATGAATTCGGGCGTGGCGGAACCCCCGAACTTTTCCTTTATCTTGTATCCGTTGTATTGGGGAGGGTTGTGAGACGCGGTAATCATAACCCCCCCGTCGTATCCGAGGTATTTAACACCGAAGGAGACCATGGGGGTAGTGCAGGCGCTACCCGCGAGGCGAACCTCAAGCCCTTCGGACTTCATAACCCTAAAGACGCTGAGCGCGAAGTCCTCGGAGCGAAAACGCCAATCGTAGCCCACCAAAACGCGGGAAAGGTTTTCCCCCTTCAGGACGCTCGCGTGCGCGAGGGAGACCCTCCTCACGTTGTCAAACGTGAACTCCTCAGCTATCCTCGCCCTCCACCCGTCCGTTCCGAACTTAATCATAATACTCTATTGTATATATGGAGGTAGAAAGGGACGTTCCCCTTCGGGCTTTTACGACGATACGCGTAGGGGGGCAGGCGAAGTTTCTCACAAAACCCGGAAGCCCGAAAGAGCTAAAGGAAGCGATAGAGATGTCGCGGGCGCTTGACGTGCCCGTTTTGGTTCTCGGGGGTGGCTCAAACACGATACTCGGGGACATAGGAGGGCTCGTCATACTCACCCGATACATGAGCGGTATGAGCGTAAAGGAAGAGGGCGACACTTTCACCGTTGACGCCCTGTGCGGGACTCCACTTCGCGAGCTCGTGAAGCTCTCGCTTTCGGAAAACCTCGCGGGTGTATACAAGCTTTCGGGCTTTCCCGCGAGCGTCGGCGGGGCGCTTGCTATGAACGCGGGGGCTTTCGGGACGGAGATATCGGAGTTCGTTGAGGAGGTTGAGCTGATAACGTGGGAAGGTGAGAGGGTAGCTCTTAAAAAGGAGGAGATAGATTTTCGCTACAGGGGGTCGCCTTTCCCGAAGCTCGGGGTTCTGGTGAGGGCGCGCTTCAAGTTTCGGCGAGAGAAGGGTAGCGTCAGGGAACGATACGAGACGCTCAGAAGAAGGCGCTCACTCTCACAACCCCTCGGTGCCAGAACGAGCGGTTCTACGTTCAAAAACCCGAAGGGTGATTTCGCGGGAAGACTCCTTGAGCTTGCGGGTTTTCGGGGTTTTCGTCTCGGGAGGGTCGGGTTTTCGGAAAAACACGCGAACTTCCTCGTAAACTACGGGGATGCGTGTTTCGGTGAGGTTCTTGAGCTCGTTTCCTTGGCGAAGGAGAGGGTAAGGGAGGAGCTCGGTGTGAGTCTTGAGGAGGAGGTGAAGCTCGTTGAGGATAGCGGTTTTGATGGGTGGAAGCTCCTCGGAGCGTGAGATTTCCCTAAAGAGCGGGAGGGCTGTAGCGGGAGCGCTCAGGCGTCTGGGACACGAGGTTTTTGAGCTTGACCTCACACCCGAGCTTCCAAAGACCCTGCTTGAGCTGAAGCCCGATAAGGTCTTTATAGCCCTCCACGGCTCTCCGGGAGAGGACGGGAGCGTTCAGGGTATGCTTGAGCTCCTCGGGATTCCATACACGGGTTCCGGTCCGACCGCGTGCGCGGTTTGCATTGACAAGGATATAACGAAGAGGGTTCTCCTATCGGAGGGGATAAGGACGCCTGAATGGGAGACGTATAAAAGCGAGGAAGACCTTCGGAAAAAGGTTTTTCCCTTTTTCCCCGCGGTTGTGAAGCCCGCGTGTGAGGGTTCAAGCGTAGGGCTTTCGGTCGTGGGAAGCGAGGAGGAACTCCTTTCAAGGGTGAGGGAGCTTCTTCCGAGGAAGGTTATCGTTGAGAGGTTTATAAGGGGAAGGGAGCTTACGGTTGGTGTCCTGAAGGGTGAACCCCTCCCGGTTGTTGAGATAAAACCAAAAAGGGGTATATACGATTACGAGGCTAAGTATACGAAGGGTATGAGCGAGTATGTAATCGTTGATGAGGAGGAAGTTGTCAGGAAACTTCACGAAATTTCCTTAAAAATATGGGAATTGCTCGGTCTTAGGGATTTTGCACGTATTGATTTTAGGCTTTCGGAGGAGGGTGAGCCTTTCTTTCTTGAGGTCAACACGATACCGGGTATGACAGAGTTGAGTCTTCTCCCCATGGCAGCAAGGGCGAAGGGGATAGACTTCACCGAACTTATCCGTATAATAATTTCATAAGGGAGGGAATATTGCGTGGATTTACGGGTTTAATTCTGATTACCCTCTTGCTCATCTACATCTTCGGTATATTGCTCTTTAAGATTCCCCTCTTTGAGTTAAAAAGGGTAGAGGTCTACGGCGTAAAGGAGTCCGAGTTTCCCGTTCTTGAGGAGGAAATCGCCCGCCTCGGTAGGCGTCTTTTATTTTTGCCGGAAGATATTTTACTCCGCAGGTTAAACGAGCTTTTCTCAAACAGGTTTGAGTCCGTTGAGTTGAGGAGGCGCTTTTCCTTTGAGGGGAGCGTTGTTGAGCTTTTCCTGAACAGGAGGGAAGCCCTCGCCCGCGTCTTTATGAGCGGGAAGGAGCTTCTTATAGACCCCGAAGGGGTAATTTTCTTTGATGAGAATCAAAAGCCGGGTTATTTGATAGTTGTGAAGTCAGAGGAGAGGTTCCTGCCCGCGAAGGCTCTCGTCCTTTCCCTCCTGTCATACGGGAGGGAGGTGAGGGTTCTTGGAAACAAGACGCTCGTCCTTGACCGCGGGAGGCGCTTAATCCTTCCGCCCGCGGACAGTATAGGGGAAAAGGAGCTTCTTCTCCTTGAGAGGCTCGGGCGTTTGGGAGGTGAGCACAGGGAAATAGATATGAGATATAAAAGTTTTATACTTTTAAGGTGAGGAGCTATGAAACGTTTGGCTGCGCTTGACGTGGGAACGCAGAAGATAGTCTACCTTATCGGAGAGAGGGATAGCTACGGGGATATACATATTCTCGGTTTTGGTGAGACGCGCGCGCGCGGTATACAGAAGGGTGTTATAAACGACCTCGCGGAGGCAAAGGCGAGTATCCTCAAGGCTCTTAAAGACGCGGAGGAGATGGCTGGCGTAAAGGTAAGGGAGGTTATATACGGGATTTCGGGGGGGACGCTTAAGAACGAGACGGTGAAGAGTCAGAACGTGAAGGACACGATAACGATTTCCTCGGGTTCCGCGGAGATAGAGGAGAGCCACATAAACAGGCTCCTTGACAGGTGTCTTATGAAGAGCAAGGAGGACGGATACGAGATTGTTTATTACATACCGAGGAAGTATATCCTTGACGAGCAGGGGGAGGTTAAGAACCCGCTGGGGCTTGTGGGTTCTAAGCTTTCCGCGGAGGTTCACGTCGTTAAGGTGAGCACGACGATAATAAGGAACCTTGAGAAGGCTATCACCGAGGTGGGTCTTTCGCCCGTAAACCGGTCCGTGAACGCTATAGCGTCCGCGGACGCGGTTCTCACAACCGACGAAAAGGAGGACGGTGTTCTGGTTCTTGATATAGGAGCGGGGCTCACGGACTACACACTCTTTCTTGAGGGCAGACCCTACATAACCGGAGTTGTCCCTTTTGGGGGTATAAACATAACGAAAGACCTCAGTTATATGCTGAAGATAGACAACGAGGAGGCGGAAAAGCTAAAGGTAAAGCACGGTGAGGCATACGTGAAGAACGTGAGGGAGGAAGAGACGATAAAGATAAAGCCGAGGGGTGAGAACAGGGAGATACCCATTCAGAAAAAGTATATAGCGGAGATAATCCAGAGCAGGGTTGAGGAGATTTTTGACCACGTGGTGAGGGATATAGAAAGGAGGGGAGGGAAGCTCAGTCTCATAAACAGCGGTATAGTGATAACGGGAGGTAGCGCTAACCTTAGGGGACTCAAGGAGCTCATAGAGGACAAGACGAACCTCCCCGTTCGTATAGGGAGACCGTCGGGGATAATAGGGCTAAAGGAGAGGGTTGACGACCCGAGATACTCAACCGTCGTCGGTCTTCTGAAGCAGGGCTTCCTGTCAAGCGGTTTTGAGCTCGCGGAGTCGCCGAACAAGAAGAAGTCGGGCTTTTTCAAGGGTATCGTTGACAAGTTCAGGAGCCTTTTTGAGGATTTACTCTAAAGGAGGGGTGTATTATGGACGTGGAAGTTATAAACCCTTGTAGGATTAAGGTTATCGGTGTTGGCGGTGGCGGTAGCAACGCGGTCAACCGTATGTATGAGGACGGTATAGAGGGCGTTGAGCTTTACGCGGTAAACACCGACGTTCAGCACCTGAGCAGTTTGAAGGTTCCGAACAAGATACAGATAGGTGAGAAGGTCACGAGGGGACTCGGTGCGGGCGCAAGACCCGAGATAGGGGAAGAGGCTGCGCTTGAGGATATAGACAAGATAAAGGAGATACTTAGGGATGCGGATATGGTCTTCATAGCTACGGGTCTCGGGGGCGGAACGGGAACGGGAGCGGCTCCCGTCATAGCCAAGACCGCAAAGGACATGGGTATACTCACGGTCGCGGTAGCGACTCTCCCGTTTAAGTTTGAGGGAAGGAAGAAGATGGAGATAGCCCTCAAGGGGCTTGAGCGTCTCAAGGAGTCCGCGGACGCTTACATAGTTATCCACAACCAGAAGATAGCGGAGCTCGCGGGAAGGGGCTTGAGCATAAAGGAAGCCTTCAAGGAGGTTGACTCGGTTCTCTCAACCGCGGTGAGGGGTATAACGAGTATAGTAGTTACGGACGCTCAGATAAACGTTGACTTTGCGGACGTGAAGACGACGCTTGAGAACGGCGGTCTTGCAATCATCGGTATGGGTGAGGGAACGGGAGAGGAGAAGGCGGACGTTGCGGTTGAGCGCGCGGTAACGAACCCGCTCCTTGAGGGCAACTCAATAGAGGGAGCGAGGAGGCTCCTGGTTACGCTCTGGACTTCCGAGGACGTCCCGTATGACGTCGTTGAGGAGGTAATGGAGCGTATAAACGAGCGTATCTCGGACGACGCTCAGATAATCTTCGGTGCGGTCTTTGAACCCGAAAAGGAAGACTTCATAAGGGTTGCGATAGTCGCGACGGACTTTCCGGAGGAGAAGTTTGAGGTAGAAGGAAAGGAGGTTTCAATATCCTCCCAGACCTTTAAGGTTATAAAGAACGAGGAGAAGGCGAAGGAGAAAAAGGAAGAAAAGAAGGAAGAGCCTCCCCCTCCTCCCGAGACGTTTGAAGAGGAAGAAATCCCCGCATACATAAGGAGGAAGAAAAAGAGCCTATGAGGACGGTTGACGTATCCCTAAAGCCCCAAACGCTCAGGGAAGCGAGAGCATACGGGAGGATAAGGCTAAAGCCCCAAACGGTTGAGCGCATAAAGAGGGGAGAAGTCCCGAAGGGCAACCTCATGGAGGCAACAAAGCTCAGCGGGATAATGGGCGCAAAGAAGACCGGGGAACTCCTCCCCTTCTGCCACCCCATAGAGGTTGACCACGTAGAGATAGAGCTGAAACTGGGTCCCGACTACCTTGAAGCCTTTTCCCTCGTCAGGGGCGTCGCGAGGACGGGCTACGAGATGGAGGCGCTCACAGCGGTGAGCGTTGCCCTTCTCAACGTTTACGACATGTGTAAGGGCTTTGACGACACGATGGTGATAGAGGAGGTAAAGCTCATCTCAAAGAGGGGGGGAAAGAGCGAGTGGTGGAAGGAGCTAAAGGGAGTGAAGGCTAAGGTTCACTCGGAGAACGAGGAGCTCGGGAGGCTCGCGGAGGAATACCTCAAGAAATTGGGAGCGGAGTTTTCGGACAACGCCCAGTTATACGTGAGCATAGGCGAGAACATACCCGCGGGTGCACACCTCAGGGGCTTTGAGAGCGTAGTTGCCCTTTACGACTTTGCGCGCTCGCCCTCCTCGGTCGGGAAGGAGATAAAGGTAGCAAAGACGGACGACTTTCTCATAGTCGTCCTTCCCGAGGACGAGGGGAAGGTAAGGTTCTTCTTTGAGACGTTCGGGGGACTTCTGGGACACCTCCTATGAGGAGGGCGGTCGTTTGCATAACGGGGGCGAGCGGTGTAGTTTACGGACTTAAGCTTATAGAAGCCCTCATTCAGCTCGGATTTTCCGTTGATTGCATACCATCAAAGACCGCTTACGCGGTATACGAGGAAGAACACGGGGGAGAGCTCGGGAAGGAGATAGAAAGGCTCGGTGCGCTCCTCCACGCGGAGGACGACTTCACATCCCCCCTCGCGAGCGGTTCTCAGCTCGTAAGATACAGGGCGGTGTTCGTGGCGCCTTGCTCCGCGAGCACACTCGCCCACATAGCTTCCGGGACGAACAAAAACCTCATACACAGGGTCTCGGAGGTGGCGCTGAAAGAGCGCGTTCCCCTCGTTTTGCTCCTGAGGGAAACCCCCCTCAGCGCGATTCACATTGAGAATATGCTACGGGTTTCCCGTGCGGGCGCGCTCGTCGTTCCCGCGAGCCCAGCCTTTTACCACAAACCGAAGACGATTGAAGACATGGTAAACTTCGTGGTCGGTAAGCTCCTTGATGCGGTAAGGATAGAGCATAATCTGTATAAAAGATGGAAGGAGTGAAACTGACAAAAACCGGTATAACCGACAAAGAGAGCGCGAGGGAATTCTTGGAGAGGCTCGGTTATTCGGTATACGAGTGGTATGACCCTCCCGGAACCGTCTACCCGACGCACACACACCCCGGCGCGGAGGCGCGCCTCGTCCTTGAGGGAGAGGTCACGATAGGCGTCGGGGACAGGGAGATAACGCTGAAGCCCGGGGACCTCATAGAGCTTGAGCCTGAGCTCCCGCACCGCGCACGAACCGAGAAGGGCGTGAGGTATCTGTGCGGGAGTAAGTAAACTCATTACGTATGCTCAAGTGGGTTTTAGGTATAAACCTCTTTTTCCTTCTTTTCAGGGTTCTTTACGTCCTTTACTACCCCATAGACCTATCTCCGGAGGAGGCTCAATACTGGGATTGGTCAAGGCACCTTGACCTAAGCTACTACTCAAAACCCCCCATGGTCGCATACATGAACGCGCTCTCAACCGCAATCCTCGGGGACACGGAACTCGGCGTTCGTATAAACGCCATACTCCTATCCTTTTTCCTTTCCCTAATCACTTACGTATTTGTAAGGAAGCTCTTTGATGAGAAGGTCGCCTTTATCGCGTCAACCTTTCCCAACCTCTTCGTTGGCTTTTCCTTAAACTCCGTTCTATTCACAACCGACTCACCCCTCCTTTTTTTCTGGGCGCTTTCCGCGATAAGCGTATACGAAGCGAGCAAGAAAAGCACACCCGCGAGATGGGCTCTCGTCGGACTCTTCGGGGGACTCGCCTTTTTGAGCAAGTATTCCGCGGTCTTGCTCCTTCCCTGCGCCCTTTTATACCTATCCCTTACAAGAAGGGAACTCCTCCTGAGGCGGGAGGTATACGTATCGCTCCCCGTCGCCTTCCTCCTTTCCCTTCCCGTTCTCGTTTGGAACGTAAAGACGGGCTTTTTGTCCTTTAGGCACGTCTCGGGTCTTGCTACGAAGGACGGTGGAGGTGTTAACCTCTCTTACGCGCTTGAGTTCCTCGGGGGGCAGGCTCTCCTCCTTTCGGGTCTTCCCTTCCTCTTTATACTCTTCGGGTGGGCTATGAGCTTAAGGCTCAGGGAGGAAAGGCTCCTTTTTCTCACCTCTTTCTCTCTTCCCGTGTTCTTATTTTTCTTGCTTCTCTCTTTCAAGACGCGCGTATACGCAAACTGGGCGGGCTTCGGGTACTACACCGCGGGTATACTGTTTTCTTACCTCTTTGTAAGGAGTCCCTTTTACCTGAAACTCCCTACGCTCCTCTTTGCCTCCTTTTTGGTTCTCGTTATGCACTTTACCCCCCTCCTTGACCTTATGGGACTCGGGAAGCTACTCCCGCCGGAGAAAGACCCCACGAAGTTCCTCGTGGGCTGGGAGAAGCTCGGGAAAGAAGTGAGCAAACACTACACCGGCAAGGAGCTCATCTTCTCAACCTCATACCAGATTTCCGCGGAGCTCGCCTTTTACGTTGAGGGAAAGCCGAGGACTTACGTCTTTCACATAGGGCGCTACACACAGTATTACCTTTGGAGGGAAGGACTGAAAAGGTTCAAGGGAAAGGATGCGATATTCGTAAACTACGGGGGTATACCTAAGGAGGTTCTCGGGAGCTTTACCTCCTCTTACCTCCTTGGGAGCGTTCGCGTTGTGTGGAGGGGAAAGGAGGTAAGGAGGTTTAACGTCTACAAACTGGAGGGATTCAAGGGGTGGTTTGATGAGCGTCCCGAGCGCTACTAAACCTCTCTTGTCGCTCCTGCTTTCGCTCTACATATGGGGCTTTATAGCCTACAACCTCCTTCCCTTCTCATACTACGAGGTATACATTCCCGAGGAAACGCTCGCCCCGAGACCCTACGTCCAAAGGGTTCACTACCTCTTCGGCGTCAGGCTAAACTCCCTTCCCGACGAGGACGTGATTTCCTTCGTAAAACGGGAAGGGATAGACCTCGTTCTCGGCTTTTTCCCCTTTGAGGAACTCGGGGTATTCAGGAGCGTCATTGAAGCTCCGGAGTGCTACCTCCTTCTCATATCCCACGTTTCCCTGAAAGAAAAACTTTTAAACTTCGTATTCGGTTACGCTCCGCGTCTCTTTCTTCCCTCCGAGCCCGAGACCTTCCACACACTCCTTGAGCCCCCCGCGGGGGAGTGCTCGCTTTTGGTTCACGACACAGACCTAAAAAACCCCCTTCGGGGTTTCCTCATAGACAGCTCAAGAAATATGGCGTATAAAAGATTCCAAGCTCCCCTCAGGCTTGAGAGGAACGTCCTCATGAGCAAGAGAAGAAGGGTTGATATATACGCGTTTTCGGACAAGAGCTTTTATTACCCCGGTGAGACCACGCGCTACCCTTTCAAGATTTACGCCCGCTCAAGGAGTAAAAACTCACTCCTGCTCCTTTTTAAGGACGGACAGCTTTACAGGGTATACGAGGGAGAGAGCGCGGTCATGAGTATAAACGAAAAAGGGAGCTACACGGTCCGGATACTCACATACAGGTTTTCGTGGAATAACTACTATTTCGGGATTCGCCTAATCGCGCAATCCGCCCCCATAACTTATATGTATTAGAATGAAAGTTGTGAGAGCCTTCGTAGGTTTCTTCACGAGCAAGCAGATACACGAGGTCTCGGAACGCATAAGACAAGAGGTAGAGTTCAAGCTCCTCGGGAAGTGGGTAGAGCCACAGAACCTTCACATGACATTCCAGTTTCTCGGTGATATAACCGAGTCCCAAGCCATAGACGTAATAAGGAACCTCCAAGAGGTCGCGAAGAGAAACATACCCTTCAGGATAAGATACAAGAGCTTGGGAGTGTTTCCCGATATGAGAAACCCGCGCGTTCTTTGGATAGGCGTCTCTGAGGGCGCGAACAAGCTCGTTAAGCTCGCAAAGGACGTGGAAAGACTGAACGCGAAAAAGGGTATAATCCCGAGGAACTCCAAGGGCTTCGTTCCGCACGTAACGATTTGCAGGATAAAGAAATCCGATAAAAAAACCCTTTCACATCTCCTCAAGAAATACAAAACCGTAGAGTTCGGTCAGGATGAGGTAAACAAGATAGCCCTAATCTCAAGCTCTCTCACATCCGTAGGACCCGTATACACGGTCGTTGAGGAGTTTTATCTGGGGGCGTAAGGATGCTCACCTACAAGGACGCGGGAGTAGACATAGAAAAGGCTAACGAGTTTGTTTCTTACATAAAAAAGAAGGTAAAGGAGAGGTTTAAGATTGAAAACTTCGGGGGTTTTGCGAGCGGTTTTGCGCTCGGTAAGTATAAAGAGCCGGTTGTGTTCACGACCACAGACGGGGTCGGGACGAAACTCTTAGTCGCTCAGGCTTTGGGGAAGCACGACACGGTCGGGATAGACCTCGTCGCGATGAACGTAAACGACCTGATAACAACCGGTGCGGACCCCCTTGTGTTCCTTGACTACATAGCTACGGGTAAGCTTGAGCTTGAGGTTCTCAAGCAAGTCATAGACGGAATTGTGAAGGGTTGCGAGGAGGGTGAGGTTCTCCTCGCGGGAGGGGAGACCGCGGAGATGCCCGACTTTTACCCGGAGGGTGTTTACGACCTTGCGGGCTTTTGCGTCGGTGTTTGTGAAAAGGAGGAAGTGATAGACACCTCCCTCATAAGCGCGGGGGACGTTCTGATAGGGCTTCCGTCTTCGGGCTTTCACAGCAACGGCTACTCGCTCATAAGAAAGGTCTTGAAGCTGAAAAAGGTAAAGTATACGGACCAAATACCGGAGCTCGGGAAAAGCGTAGGAGAGGTCCTTCTCACCCCTACGCGCATATACACCAAGGAGGTAAAGAAGGCAAAAAAGCTAACAAAGCTAAAGGGCGTAGCCCACATAACGGGCGGTGGCATACCCGAGAACCTGATAAGGATACTCCCGGAGAAAGCCCGCGCGGTTGTCTACAAGGAAAACATACCGAAGAATCCCGTCTTTGAGTGGCTCATGAAGCTCGGGAACATAAACGAGAGGGAGATGTTCAGGACGTTCAACATGGGCGTCGGTATGATACTCGTCGTGAGCAAAGAGGACGCGAATAAGCTCCTTTCGGAGCTTAGGGATGCGTTTTATCTCGGTGAGATAAGGGAAGGGAGCAGGGCGGTTGATATAGTGTAGCTCTCGCTTCTTCCCTTTTGCTTTGCCCTCAGGTGGAAATACGCGTAAGCCATAACGAGGAAGAAAAAGATTATGGTCGTTATCCTTACCCACCTCTTGAAGCGTGCGTATTTAAATTGGTCCGACATAGGGATTATTCTATAGAATAGTCATCATGCTCAGTATGACGGGTTTCGGTAAAGGAGAGGCGGAAAGCGAGAACTGGAAGGCTACGGTTATGATAAGGTCCCTAAACGGGAAGG
>JAADEK010000067.1 GCA_013153455.1 Aquificota bacterium | reverse complement strand
GTATTCCCAAAGCTCGTTCATAAATATCTTGAACTCTTTCAGTTCCTTAGGGCTTAGTTTCTTTTTCAGCTCTTCCTCGTTGAAGATAAGCTCACCGCTGAGGGGTGCGACGTCTATATACTGAAGGTCAGCCTCCGTGAGGTTGAATATACACATATACTGAACCGCTTCCTTTTTGAATCTGATAAACTCCTCTTCATACGGCTCGCTCACTTCCGTGTCCCAGTGGTATGCACCCCCGAAGGGATTTAACCAAAACTCCTCTTGTTCCTCCATACAAGTCTGAGCCCTCTTTACGGATACGATATCGTCCATAAGCTCCCCGTCTGGCATCAAAACAGCCCATACGCGCCTGTTTTTTAGGGGATTTAGCAAAAACGTGACTATATTCTCCATGTAATATATTTAAACATGAGATTGAGGATTTTCGTGGAAGGCTTGGTGCAGGGAGTGGGCTTCAGAGCTTACACAAAGAGGATAGCGGACAGCTACGGGCTAAACGGGTGGGTGAGGAATCTTCCTGACGGGAGGGTTGAGGTTCTCGTAGAGGGAGACGACGAGCTCGTGGGATACTTCATAAAAGACCTCCTGAAGGGACCCCCCGCAGCGCGCGTTGACAAACTTGAAGTTATAAAGGAGCAATCGGATGAGCCCCTTTACGGTTTTGATATTAAGTATATTTAGTATCCTGAGCCTATCGTGGGGAGCCCAGTGCGGTGTATACCACCGCGTAAAAAAGGGGGAGACGCTCTGGGAGATAGCAAAAAAGTATAAACTCAGCCTGAAAGAACTCTACGAGCTAAACCCTCACCTCAAGAAAAGGAAATACCTCAGGGCGGGTGAGAAGATTTGCGTCGCCCGCTCAAGGAGGAAAACATCAAGCAATTACATCCTTTACAAGGTTAAAAAAGGAGACACCCTTAGCACGATAGCAAAGCGCTTCGGAACGAGCGTAAGCGCCATAAAGAGGGCGAACAACCTGCGCTCAAACCGCATAAGGGTCGGTCAGAAACTAAAGATTCCCGTAAAGAGCGTCCGCTCAAAGAGCTACAAAACCGCGAAAAGAACAAAAACCACAACGAGAACTAAATACATCACTTACCGCGTCAAGCGCGGTGATACACTCAGCAAGATAGCTAAAAAATTCGGAACGAGCGTAAAGGAGATAAAACGAGTAAACAATTTAAAGTCCAGCAGGATAAGGGTAGGGCAAAAGCTGAAGATTCCCGTAAAGGAAGTGGTGAGAAGGAAAAAGGAGGAAAACGTAAGAACGCGCGAGCGCGTCGTTTACGAAAAGGTAAGGAAACGCGTATACGTAAGATACAGGGTCAAAAAAGGGGACAGCCTGATAAAGATAGCCAAAAAGTTCGGAACGAGCGTAAGAACCATAAAGCGCGTGAACGGACTAAAATCAAACCGCATATACGTGGGTCAGGTTCTAAAGATACCCGTTTACAAATACGTATACGTTGAAAAGAAACCGAAGGTTCCGAAGATTTCCGTAAAGAACCTTCCCGTCAACGGGAAGGTTGTAAAGAACAAAAGGGGAATACTCATATACACCGAGTGCGGAAAGCCCGTCAGGGTCGTTGACAGCGGGAAGGTGATATACAGCGGTGATGACCTTACCGCCTTCGGAAATATGGTAATCGTAAGGCACGACAATTACATAAGCGTTTACGCCTACAACTCAAAGAACACCGTAAGGCTGGGACAGAGGGTAAAAAAGGGTGATGTGATTGGATACGTCGGGACAAAGCCCGACGAGGGAAGGTGCGCCCTTCACTTTGAGCTAAGAGACTCAAACGGCGCGCTCCTAAACCCCCTTAACCATATATCGGTTAAGAGATGATAATCCCGTATAAAGAGGCTCTCGGTGAGGCGGTTAGGGTTCTTGAGAGGGGAGGTATCGTAGTCGCCCCCACGGACACGCTCTACGGTATGCTCGCGGATGCTACAAATCCCGAAGCGGTCAGGAAGCTTTACGAGATTCGTCGCCCTTCGGGAAAGCCCTTCCTCGTCCTCATACCCCACGAGGGTTGGGTGAGGGAGATGTGCCTCCGAATGCCCAAAGAAGGAGAAAAGCTTATAAAACTTGAAGGAGTTACGCTCGTTCTTAAGAAGGAGTGCGAAAGGTTCTCACACGTAAACAGGGAAAGCATAGCGGTAAGGGTCCCGAGGAGGGGATTTGTGAGGGACTTGATTTCCGCATTCGGGAAGCCCCTCGTCGCACCGAGCACAAACCCGGAGGGAAAACCCCCCGCAAAAAGCGTTGAGGAAGCCCTCTCTTATTTCGGTTCACTCGTTGACCTATACGTTGATGCGGGAATTATAACGGGTGAGCCCTCAACGATTGTTGACCTGAGGGAGGGAGTTCGTATCCTAAGGGAGGGAAGGGTAAAGAGGGAAGAGATAGAAAAGGTTATCGGTCGTAGAGTTTTATAACGTTGTAAAAGGTATCCCTCTGGGCTGGAACTTTACCCGCTTTCCTTATGAGGTTAACCAGGTGCATAACGGAGTGTCCGTATGCGGAGTCAGTCCCCGCGGAGTGAACTATCCTTTCCTCTTGTATCGTTCCGTCAAGGTCGTCCGCCCCGAAGTTAAGGGCTATTTGAGCGAGCTTCTCCCCGAGCGTAACCCAGTAAGCCTTTATGTGCGGGAAGTTATCAAGGAATATCCTTGATACCGCTATGGTTTTTAGGTCGTCAACCGAGGAGGTTCTCTCTCCCCCGAGGCGAGTCCCCGAGGGCCAGTATGCGAGCGGGATGAAGACCTGAAACCCCCCCGTCTCGTCCTGAAGCTCCCTGAGCTTTTGCATGTGCTCAACACGCTCGCGGAGCGTCTCAACGTGCCCGTAGAGCATCGTCGCGTTTGTGGGTATCCCGAGCCTGTGGGCGGTTCTGTGAACCTCAAGATACTCCCTTGCGCTCGCTTTGTACGGTGCGATTATGCGCCGAACGCGCTCGGAGAATATCTCCGCCCCACCGCCCGGAAGGGCGTCAAGACCCGCCTCCTTTAGCTCGCTCAGAACCTCCTCGTAGCTCTTTCCCGAAATCTTTGACATGTGGTGAATCTCAACCGCGGTCCAAGCCTTTACCGTAACCTCGGGAAACCTCCTCTTTACCTCCCTCACTATCTCAACGTATCTGTTGTAGTCCCAGTGGGAGGGTATACCGCCGACGATGTGAACCTCCCTTCCTCCCATCCTCACGAGACTCTCCACCTTTGAGAGCATCTCTTCCATACTCATCTCGTAAGCCCTCTCGTCGGAGGGCTTCACACCGAAAGCGCAAAAATCGCACTGATACATGCACACGTTCGTGGGGTTTATCTGGACGTTAACGATGAAGTAGGCGAGCCTGTCGTTCTTTTGCCTGTTTATATACTCCGCGAGCAGTCCGAGGGCGGTAAGCTGGTCGCTCTCGTATAGGTATAGAGCCTCCTCCGGGCTTATGCGCTTTTGTGAGAGGACCTTCTCCGCTATCCTCAGAAACTCTTTGTCCCGAACGGTCTTGAATACCACCTCAACCGAAGGTTCCATACTTTCAAGATAAAACACTTTCAGACCTCGGTAAACTCGTTTCTGACGGGGGGTATCTCGTTAACCTTATCAAGGAGGTCAAGCTCCCTGAAGTAATCCCCGTATCGCTTGTCCGTTTTTTCTATGTGTCCGTATAACCAACCCATAGCGACCGCTTGAAAGTGCTTTATAACCCTGTCCTGACCCTCCTCAAGGGCGGGTATGAAACTCTCAAAGAGTTTCTCTATTGAGCTGTGCGAGCGCGCGTGCAGGAGTCCCTCAGGGTATCCGAAGGTCTCAAAGACCTCCTCCTCGTGCCTCAGGTGTGAAACCAGATACGGTATGAGTATCTGGGCTATGAAGGAGCTCGCCTCCTTTCTCCTCCCGTTTGTTAGGAGTTCCCTGACGAAGTTCAACATCCTGAGTATTGTTCTGTGTTCCTCGTCAAAGCAAAAGACGCCCGTGTTCATACGGTTTTCCCACTTCAGCTCCAACGCTCTCCTCCGAAGACTGTAAATATTTTAAGGAAACTCCTTGTAGTAGTAATGGACTAAAACGGGTTTAAGGAGCGTGTTTACCTCCTCATCTTCGCATCTCACGCGCTTTCCCATACCGAGGGCGCCGACGAGTATATCCTTAGTGAGAAAGGACGTATCTTTCAGCTTTGCGTCCGAGAGCGAAAGCTTTTGTTTGCTCGCAAGTAGAAAGCCCCACTCCCCGAGCGTGGGGATGTTCAAAACGAGCGGGAGGACGAAAAAGCCCGCGGAGGAGAGGGTCTTCTTTATTGAGCAAAACACCTCGCGCCTGTAGAAGGCATCGCCCGCCTGCGTGATGAGGATGCCGTTCTCGGAAAGTAGCTGTCTTGCCCGCCTGTAGAACTCAAGCGAGTAGACGCGCGCGCTTGAGGGCGTCCTCGGGTCTACGAGGTCAACGACGATAAGGTCGTAGGTTCCCCCGTCCTTGAAGACGAACTCAAAGGCGTCCCCAACGAGCGCCCTCACGCGCTCGTCCCTCAGGCTGTCGTTGTTTATCCTCCTCATAACAGGGTGCTCGCGCGAAAAGCGGAGCATACCGGGGTCCAGCTCAACGAGGACGATTTCCGAAAAGGGGTATGAGAGGAGTTCCCTCAGGGCAAGTCCGTCACCTCCCCCGAGTATGAGCGCCCTTCGGTGCTCCTTTAGGAGGGAAGCGGGAGCGTGGGCTATGAGCTCGTGGTAGCGTTTTTCGTCAAGTGTTGAAAACTGCAGATGACCGTCAAGGTATAGGTTGTAAACGTCTTTGTAACGCGTGAGGACTATCTTCTGGTAAGGCGTTCTCTCAAAGTAGATTATCTTCTCCCCGTAGAGTTTTTGTTCCTGCTTGAGGGCGAGCTTTTCCGCGAAAGCGCCGAAGAGCGAAAGGAGCAGGAGGGAGGTAAGGACGAGTGCGCGGAGGGCGGGCGAGCGCGATAGAAACACCGAAAAGAGGAGCGCGGAAGTGAGGTTCAACAAGCCCGCAAGAAGCGTGGTGTGAACGAGTCCGAGCTTAGGCAAAAGGACGTATGCGTAGAGGAGTCCCGCGGGTAGCGCACCGAGGTAATCCTTCTCAAGAACGGACGAGACGTTCTCCTCAAGGCGCGCGTATGCGCTGTTTATGCGCATCGCGAGGGGTATCTCGGTCCCTATGAGCGCACCTATGAGAGCACAGAGGGAGTAAAGGACGGGCTTCAGCAAGCCCGGGTCGTGAGCGAAGCTGTAGGCGATGAGTGGAGAGAGCGCGACGAGGAAAGACAGGAAAACCTCCGCGAGGACGAAGGCTCCCGTGAGCGCGCGGTGGGGCACGAGCTTGCTCGCCCGCGCCCCGAGCCCCATAAAGAGGAGGAAGATTGATATGGTTACGCTCCACTGGAGAACCGCGTTTCCCAAGAGGTATGTCGCGAGGGTCGCGAGGGCGTATTCCGCGACTATCCCGGAAAAGCCCGTGAGGAATACGGAGATGTTTATTACCGTTCTTTCCCTCATCACATCAGCGTCAGGGTTATGAAGGCGCTCGCGAGGAAGACGGAAGACAGGGTTATTGACGCTCCCGCGTTGTTTGAGAGAATCTCCGCGGACAGGAGAACGCGCCTGAAGACGACAAACTCAAAGAGGACGTAAAGCCCTATCATCGTGAGCTGTGAAAATGCGAAGTAAAGGAGTGTGAGGAGGATATCAAGTAATAAGCTTCCCACGTATTCACCCGAAAGGGTTCCGAAGACCACGAGGGAAACCCCGAGGAGTATGCTACAAAGGACGAGTGAGGCGGAGGTGTTGTCCTTGAGAAGTTCGCTTTGGAAGTCAAGTCTTAGGATTTTTGAAAGTATGAGGGAGGAAAGCCAAAGGAGGGAAAGCCCGAGGGCTGTGTAGACGAGTGAGTAGGCGAGGGAGGTTATCACATTCTCACGAGCCCAGTATGCGCCCGATGTGATGAGGGAAACGGAGATAAAGAGCGTGCCCTGAAGGAGTCCCGCGGATGTGTTCCCCGAAAGGACTTCCTCCCTTAGGTTAACCTTCCTGAGGGCGATGGTGTCAAAGGCGAGAACGCCCGAAAACAGGAGCAGGGTGATGAGGGAAAGGTTCAGGGCTTCGCGAAAGGGGTCTCGGGGGACGAAGGTGAGGAGAAATGAGACCGAAAGTGCGAGTAAGAAGCCCGCGTAAGAGAGGGCGAGGGCTTTGTTTGAGCGGGAGAATATCTCCTCCTCAACCTTTACGCGCGGGTAAAAGAGGGAGTCAAAGATGAGCTTTGAGAGCCAAAGCCAAAGACCGGCTAAAATGGCGGAAAGTATAAAGCTCATATCACTTACCTCCCCAACCGCCCCTCGGGATTCTGTAGCGCCCGTCTCCCCAAACACCGCCCCAAGGGAGGATTATGATACCGTGGGGTTGTCTTTCCCTTTCTATCACCCAGATGTAGAGGTGCTCGCTGAGAGGGACGTTCCCAACGAGCCTAAAGCTCGGGGGAGGGACGAAACGCTCACCCGCCACCTCAATGAGTCTTCCCTTACGCAGGAGCGAGCAAAGGGGCTCATTTGCCTTTAGCTCGTATTTTTCCCCTTTCACCAGTTCGCGGAGCAAAACTGTGCACCCCTCCTTTTCCTTTTTTACTTCAAGGACTTTGTATCTGTATACTCCCTTTTTGTAGTTCTCAAGGAAAAAGGTAAGGGGGTCTGTTTGTATCTTTTTTGCACCGCCGCAGGCGGTCATTAGGATAAAAAGGACTATGTATGAAATACGGAGAAGATTTCCCATTCTTGTAGCTCTCTTCCTTTATACGCCTCCGCTTCGTAGTCTCCCCATATCTCAACGTCTATAATCTCGCCTTCCTCGTTTTTGAACTCCCAAACGGTGACCGGGTAGCTCTCGTCCCCTTTTTTGTAGAGCGCCCTTCCCGCGAAGGAGAGTCTGTAGCGCTTTCCCTCGTAAACTATCTCCTCGGGGGGTTTTTTGTGTCTCCTGTAGTGGGAGAGGGGGTCGGGCTCTATTCGGGAGGGGTCTATCTCGGTGAAGAAGTATATCTTCCCTTCTTCCTTGCTCAGGAAGCCCCTTTTTGTGGGTGAGCGCAGTTCCCACTCCTTTTCCTTTGTGCTTCCCCAGTCGTATACCGCGGTTCCGACGACCTCCCAGCTCTCCCCGTCAAGCTCAACGATGTCCCCCTCCTTTAAGGCTTCAAGGGGGTCGTCCTTCTTTCTTTCCTTCTTGAAGAGTGAGCGTATGCGCTTGAGGGGGTTCATGTGCCAAGACCGAGCTTCCTTTTTAGTTCCTCAAGTTTTTCCTTCGCGAGGGGTTCTTGCCTTTCTGTGCTCGGTTGGGTTATCTCCTCGTAGGCTTGTGCGAGGGCTTCTTCCTCTTCCACCTTTTCCTTCATCCTCTCAAGGACGGAAAGCGTCTCGGTCGGGTCTATCTTTGAGAGTTGTTTGTTTACCTTCTTTACCGCCCTTGCGGTCTCAAGTCTTGCCTTCAGGGTCCTTAGCTCCGCTTGGGCTTTCGTTAGCTGGAGTTTCAGCTCCTCTATCTTTGCCCTGAGCTTTATCTCCGCTTCCTTTTGTTTTTGCGCTTGTTCTTTTAGTTTCTTCGCGTTTTGCTCCCTCAGGGTTGCCTCCTCAAGGAGTTCGGAAGCCTTCTTTTCCGCTTCCTCAAGGGGGATTTTCCCCTCTTTCGCGAGTAGGAGTATCTCCTCCGCGCGCTTTTGTAGGGCTTTTGCCCTCATTAGCTCGTTGTGAGCTTCCCTCTCAAGTCTTATCTGGTTTGCCTTTACTTGAGCGAGGGCTTCCGTGGCTTTTTGTATCTGTTCTTGGAGTTCCCTTATCGCTTCCTCGGTTATCTTTATGGGGTCTTCAAGCTTGTCAAGGGTTGCGTGAGCTTGAGCCTTCAGTATCCTCACGAGCCTCTTAAGAAGTCCCATCTCTTGCCTCCTTCAGTATTTCCTTCAGTTCCTCGCCCCTCTCCGCAAAAAACAGCTCAAGGGAGGAAACGCTCGCCTCAAGCTCTTCCTCGTCAAGCGTCTCGGGGTTTAGCGTCTGGCGCCAAAGGACGATACCGCTTTCGGGGTCAAGTGCAAAGGCGCCGAAGGGCAGTTCCCTGTTCCTCGCGAGGAACCACCCGAAGCGCTCCGGCTTTACCCTTCCTATCGGGTGCTCAAGAACCAGAAGGTCGTCCTCAAGGTCAACTATCAGGTTCTTTATACCCCTCTCCTCGTCCTCCGCTATGAGTATGTTCTCCTCCGGTATCTCTTCCCGAACGCGCAGACCCAACTCCGTTAGCATACGCTTTATCTCCTCAAGTTTTGGCATCTCCCGCTCCTTTCTTTAATTTACTCCCGTTTGTGATATTTTTATTCTAAGTTATGAACGAGTGGCGAGGGATAATAGAGCGCTACAAGAGATACCTGCCCGTATCCGAGAAGACGCCGATTATAACCCTCCACGAGGGGAACACCCCCCTCATAGAAGCGAACAACCTCGCCAAAGCCATAGGCTTTAAGGGAAAGATATACCTAAAATACGAGGGGCTGAACCCTACGGGTTCGTTCAAGGACAGGGGTATGACCCTCGCCATATCAAAGGCGGTAGAGGCGGGAAAGAGGGCGGTAATCTGCGCCTCCACCGGAAACACCTCCGCGTCCGCAGCAGCATACGCGGCGAGGGCGGGTCTGAAGGCATTTGTCCTGCTTCCGAAGGGGGCGGTGGCTATAGGCAAACTATCACAAGCCATGATTTACGGCGCGAAGGTTCTCGCGCTTCAGGGAACCTTTGACGACGCCCTTTACATCGTAAGAAAGATAGGTGAGATGTTCCCCGTTGAGATAGTAAACTCGGTAAACCCCTACAGGCTTGAAGGACAAAAGACCGCAGCTTTTGAGATATGCGACGCGCTCGGTGACGCACCCGATTACCACTTCATACCCGTCGGGAACGCGGGGAACATAACCGCATACTGGAGGGGCTTTAAGACCTACTACGAAGAGGGGAAGATAACGAAACTGCCTAAGATGATGGGATGGCAGGCGGAGGGAGCTGCTCCCATCGTGAAGGGCTACCCCATAAAGAACCCCCAGACGATAGCGACCGCGATAAAGATAGGAAACCCCTACAGCTGGAAGTCCGCGCTTAAAGCTGCGGAAGAAAGCGGTGGCAAGATAGACGCGGTAAGCGACTCCGAAATCCTTTACGCTTACAAACTCGTCGCATCAACGGAGGGAGTCTTTTGTGAACCCGCGTCCGCTGCGAGCGTTGCGGGACTCATAAAGCTCGTGAGGGAAGGCTTCTTCAGGGGAGACGAAATAATCACCTGCACGCTCACGGGAAACGGACTAAAAGACCCCGACACCGCTATAAAGGTATGCGAAGAGCCGATAACCGTTCCCCCGAACCTTGACCAAGTCATAAAGGTCTTAGGATTTTAGAACCTCAACCGTTATATCCCCGAAAGGCTCCTCCTGAGAGAGCCTGACCTTGTTCTCAAAATCAAGGTATAAAAGAGCCATAAACTGAGGGACTATATCACGCTTCCTGAGAAACGTAAAGAAGCTGAGTCTCTTTCCGGGCTCCATATCCCTAAAGAGTGTCCAAAGCTCCTCAAGAACGTCCTCAAAGCGGGAAACGTGGACGGGAATCTCCCTCCTTTTACCCTTCTTTTCTTTCTTTTTATTAGATTTATGACGCTTCGCGTGTTTTTTAAGGACTTTTACGTTGCGCTCAAGCTCGCGCTCAACCTCGCGGTATTCCTCCTCAAGCATATCCGCTATCTCTTTCAGTGTGTATTTCCTCCTTTGGACCTTCCTCGGGGGTTTCGGGAAGAGAACCTCAACCTTCTTCCGAAGGAGGAAAGAAGCGGCGACGATTGCGCGCGCAGGAACGCGCAGGTCAAGAAGCTCCCTCCTCCTTATCTCCTCTATGTATAGGTTGGCGAGCTCTACTATATCAACCTCCCAAGGGTCAAGCTTTCCCTCCTCTATGAGGGGGAGTATGAGGGAGAAGGGGTGGTCTTCCTCAAAGTGGAAGTATCTCAACTGAGCTTAGCCCCTTCCTTCACGTCCCTCTCCGGAACGATTAGGGAGAGGTTCTCACCGTCCGACGCGGCGAGGAGCATACCCTGAGACTCTATACCGAATATCTTCCTCGGCTTTAGGTTCGCAACCACGACTATCTTCTTCCCCACAAGCTCCTCGGGACCGTAGTGCTTCGCTATACCCGCGACGATTGTCCTCTCCTCGTCCCCGAGCGAGAGCCTGAGCTTAAGGAGCTTTTCCGAGCCCTCAACGGGCTCCGCTTCAAGAACCTTGGCGACCCTTAGGTCAACCTTTAAGAAGTCTTCTATACCTATCTGAGCCCTTTCTTCCATGGAAAAGTATTTTAATCCTAAACACACCGTCCCTTTGCTCCGCCTTTACCTCCCAGCCCATCTCGTCCGCGAGCCTCTTTACGACCGAAAGCCCCAGCCCCATCCCCCTCTGGCTCTCCCTGTAAAAGCGCTCAAAAATCCTGTCAATATTCTTCAGGGGTCTTGAGGTGTTCTCAATCACGAGCTGTCCGTCCTTCAGGCTCACCCTCACCCAGCCCTCCTTTACGTTGTGCCGAAAGGCGTTTGAAACCAAGTTGTCAACGATACGCTTCAGGACCCTCCTGTCCGCCTGTAGCTTTACCTCTTTTAACTCCGTGTAGAGCTTTATATCGGGGTAGATTGATGAGAAATCCCTAAGGGTTTCCTTTATGAGCTTCGCGAGGTTGACCTCCTCGGTGCTAAGGGATACCTCTTTCGTGAGGGGGGTCAGGTTCTCGCTTAGGTATTTGAGTTGATTTATAGCCATCTGCATCCTGTCAAGGACCTCGTCGTTATACCTGCTTTTGAGGATTTTTAGGTTTATGAGGAGGCTCGTGAGGGGTGTGTTCATGTCGTGGGCTATGTCCTTCGTGATGTCCGAGATTAGCTCAACCGCGCGCCTGAGCGGTCTTATCGCGTAAAGCGCGAGGGCGAGCGAGACTAGCGCGTTTAGAGCGGAGAAAAGGAGAAACAAAAGCCCGTATTGGAGGAGTATATTCCGGACGTCCTTTGCGAAGCGCTCGCGTGGGTATATTATCTTCAGCGCATCGGTCTCAACCCCCGGAACCGGTATGAGTATGTAAAGCCCCTCCTCGTCCTCCTTGAGAACGTAAAACTGTGTATCTTTCTTTATTTCAACGACCTCTATACCGAACTCCTCCCCCTTGAAGGTATAAGAGTAGTTCACAAGTTCAAGAAAGACGTTGTGCTTCAGGTGGTCAATCTCTATCCTTATGAGGAGGACGAATATAACGCCCACGAGTAGCTCAACGGTGAGGAAGAATATAAGGAAGGATTTCAGTATCGCTTCCCTCTCGTATCGGTTTTTCGGAAGGAGTTTCTTGAGCTTCTCAATCAACGACATAACCGAGTCCTTTTACCGCTTTTATGTTCAGGTTTGTTTTTTTCTTGAGTGTGTTTATGATAACCCGGAGCCCTGTGGGCGACGGGTTCTTCATACAACTAAGGAGTGAGTCCTTTGATACTACCTTTCCCCTGTTCCTCAGTAGCTTCAGAAGGACGCACCTTTCAACCTCACCGAGCTCTATCTCTTTGTCGTTTGAGAAGAACCTCCCGTCTCTGTAGGTTATGTGTTTGTAAGTCAGGTTATCGGTTTTCAGTCTTGCCTTTAGTCTGATGAGGAGCTCTTCGGGGTCAAAGGGTTTCTTTACGTAGTCCTCCGCTCCCGCGCTGAAACCCTCCGCTATCGTCGCGGTGTCCGTGAGCGCGCTTATGATGAGCGCGGGGGTCTGGTCGTCGTAAAGCTTTAGATACTCTATGAGCTTTATACCGCTCCCGTCCGTGAGGTTTACGTCTATGACGTAAGCGGTGTATCCCCCTTTTTCAAGTTTTTCAAGCGCTTCCTCATAAGTGTATGCGAGCTCAACCCTGAAGCCGTTCGCCTCAAGATACTCCTTTAGACTGTTTGCGAGAAGCTTGTCGTCCTCAACGATAAGTATCTTCTCGCTCATAATTAAAACCTTAAGCCTACCTTAAAGGTAAGGCTCCTGTCTGTCGCGTATGGACTCAAGCCCTTACTGAGGTTCAGCGTAAAGTAGAGCCATCTCTTTAGGTTGTAATAAAGGAATAGATTGAGGTAGTTGTTGTATACGGGTCTCAGGGAGCTTTCCGCGAAATCAAACGAGAGGTTTACGTATACGTCGGGTGAAAACGCGTATCCAGCTCCCGCGGAAAAGAGCCACGTGTCCCTGCGCTCGGGATTAGACCTGAAGGTTCTCTCCGCGTATAGGGAGAGGTCCCACTTTCCCTTAAAGTAGTTGAAAAAGAGCGAGGGGGTGATGTTTGCGTAACTGCCCGATATCTCCTTGTCTCCCGTCGGGAGGGAGAGCCTCAGACCCGCGTAGAGGGCGGTGTTCTTGAAAAATTTTCTGTAGCTCGCGTATAGGCTTGAGCTTCCCCAACCGCTCCCTATACCGTTTATAAAGGTGTAATACCTTACTGTATAAGAGAGGTATACGCGTCTGTAGGAGAAAGCGAGAGAGTAAGAGAGTGAGTTTGATTCGTAATCGTTGTCCCTCGCGTGAGAAAAACCGAGTTTAAGGTATAATTTCCAGTTTTTCCTCTTTACGGGTATCTCTTTGACCGGACACCCGTGCTCATCAACTATCGTAAAAAAGGGTGTATTCGGGCACTTGTCAAGCTCGTCCGGAACGCCGTCAAGGTCGCTGTCCTGAAAAGAGAAAGAAACGCCGAGAATCGTAAAAAAGAGCAACAAAGCTCCCCTTTTCATGCGGTAATTAGTATTTTAATCATCCCTCTCCTCGTATTCCCTCTCTTCTTTCTCCTCATCTTCCCTCTCGTAGTCTTCTCTCTCATACTCTTCTCTTTCGTATTCTTCCCTTTCATACTCCTCCCTTTGCGGAACTTCGGGCTCCCTTTCTATCTCTTCGCGCTCCGGAACTTCTCTCTCAATTTCTTCCCTCTCCGGAACTTCTATCTCTTCCCTTTCGGGAACCTCAACCCTCTCGGGAGGTTCGTAGCGCTCCTCCGCGCTCGGTATCTCCTCTCTTTCTGGTATATTTATTTCTTCCCTTTCGGGGATTTCAATCCTTTGGGGAAGCTCCGGCTCCCTTTCGGGCAGTCTCTCCTCCGAGGACGGGACTTCGCGCTCAAATTCCGTCCTCTCTTGAGGAACCTCCCTCTCAAAGCTCTCTTGTCTTTCTTCGGGCTTTTGCTC
>JAADEK010000112.1 GCA_013153455.1 Aquificota bacterium | reverse complement strand
ATCATGCTCAGTATGACGGGTTTCGGTAAAGGAGAGGCGGAAAGCGAGAACTGGAAGGCTACGGTTATGATAAGGTCCCTAAACGGGAAGGGGCTTGATATATCCGTTCGTATGCCACCCTTTTTGCTCCCGCTTGAGCTTGAGATAAAGAACGAGATAAAGAAGAGGCTAAGGAGGGGGAGCGTAACGGTTTACGTTGACGTTGAGCAGAAGCTCGTCCGCCCCCCGGTTGACGTTCAAAAGCTAAAGGCGAACGTTGAGATGATGAGAAAGCTCACGCGTGAGCTCGGTCTTTCGCCTACGGACGACAGGATACTTGACTACGCTTGGAAATACTCCGAAAAGGCGGAGGTTGAGGTAGACGAGGAGCTAAGGAGCGTCGTTCTTACCGCCCTCAGGAGGGCGCTTGATGAGCTGATAGAGAGCAGGAGAAAGGAAGGGGAAGCTCTCCTGAGGGACCTTTCGGAGCGCATAAACAGGATTGAGAGCATCGTCCTTGAGCTTGAGAAAAACAAGGAAAAGATTAAGGAAAAGATAAAGCAAAGAGTCCTTGAGAGGGCAAAGTCCCTTAACCTGCCGGAAGAACACCCCACCGTCTTGAACGAGCTTATGTTCCTCCTTGAGAAATACGACGTGAATGAGGAGATACAGAGGCTAAAGAGCCACGTAGAGCGCTTTAAGTCCCTCCTCAAGAGCGAGGGTGAGGTAGGGAAGAAGCTTGAGTTCCTCGCCCAAGAGATGCACAGGGAAATCACAACACTCGGAAACAAGATACCCGACTTTTCGGAATACACCGTTGAGGTAAAGGGTGAGATAGATAAGATAAAACAGCAGTCCGCCAACGTTGAGTGATTTCTATCTTTAAATCTTATGAGACTGGACCAGTTCCTCACAAAGGAGGGTATAGTCCCCTCGCGGGAGAAAGCTCAGGCTCTGATAATGGCTGGTCAAGTCCTCGTTGACGGGAGGGTCGTTGATAAGCCCGGCTACAGGCTGAAGGGCGGGGAGAGGGTTGAGGTAAAACAACTCCCCAAGTACGTCTCACGCGGTGGGGAAAAGCTTGAGTGGGCTCTTGAGCGTTTCGGGGTTGACCCATCGGGTAAGGTCGCGCTTGATGTTGGCTCATCAACGGGCGGGTTTACAGACTGCCTCCTCCAAAGGGGCGCAAGAAGGGTCTACGCGGTTGACGTCGGGAAAGGGCAGATGGACTACAAGCTCAGGAACGACCCCCGCGTTGTTCTTTACGAGGAGACCGACGCGAGGGAGCTCACACACGAGCACATACCCCAAAAGGTAGACCTCATAACGTGCGACGTTTCCTTCATCTCATCAACGAAGGTTCTCCCGAGCGTCCTCCCGTTTTTGAAAGAGGACGGTCTGTTGATTTTGCTCGTAAAACCGCAGTTTGAGCTATCCCCGAAGCAGGTGAGGAAGGGTATAGTGAGAAAAAAGGAGGACAAGCGCGAAGCGCTTCTTAAAGTTATAAACTTCCTAAAAGAAAAGGGCATGAAGATACTCGGTGTCACTAAGGCAAGACCGAAGGGAGCAAAGGGGAACGAGGAGTTTTTCGTCCTCGCGGGAAGAAAGGGAAGAGAGGTTGACATAACGAGCGCGGTTGAGAACGCCCTTGAGGAGGAGGTCGGTTGAAGAGGTTCCTTTTCTTGATAGGTTTTATCCTTTTGGTTCTCGGGAGCGCGGGCTTCGTGGCGAGGGAAATTTTCAGACCCGTATACGTTGAGCCAAAGACCGTAACGATACCCTACGGGACACCCGTTCCGAAGATAGCGGAGATACTTGAGAGGGAAGAGGTTCTAAAGTCCCGTTGGTTGTTTTTACTACTCCACGCGCTCATGAGAAAAAAGCTTGAGGCGGGTGAATACGAGTTTAAGGGCTTTTTGAGCGTATACGATGTATACGGGAAGCTCGCGAGGGGTGAGACGAAGCTCTACAGGATTACGGTAAAGGAGGGGGACGACGTATACGATATAGCGCTGGCGCTCCAAAGAGCCGGGATAACGCGCGCGGAGGACTTTCTGCGCTTTGCAACCTCACCGGAGACACCGAAAAGATACGGGCTTGACGTCCCGACGATGGAGGGGTTCCTCTTCCCCGATACGTATTTTTTCTCAAAAAACACCCACCCGTTGAAAGTAATAGACGTTATGTATAAGAACTTTCTGAAAAAGACCGAAAACCTTAGGAAGGAGTTAAAGCGCAAGAACATACCCCTTGAGGTTTGGGTGAGCGTAGCTTCAATGGTTGAGAAGGAGACATTCCTTGAGGAGGAAAAACCGCTCATATCCGCGGTCATATACAACCGACTCAAAAAGGGTATGAAACTCCAGATAGACCCGACGGTAATCTACAGCGCAAAGAGGAGGGGCTTGTGGAGGGGAAAGCTCCTGAAGAGGTTCTACAAGCTTGATGACCCATACAACACGTATATGTATTACGGGCTCCCTCCGGGTCCGATATCAAACCCCGGGCTCGGCTCCCTTATAGCGTCCCTCAGACCCGCGAGGGTTGATTACCTTTACTTCGTCGCGGACAAGGAGGGTAAGGGGCACCTCTTTGCTACTACCTACGAGGAGCACCTTACCAACATGAGAAAGGCTGGGAGGAAGGATTAGAATGTAATGTATGTATAGCCTCAGGATGGCTGAGTCCGTCACGGAGGGACACCCCGATAAGGTGGCGGACCAAATAGCGGACGCCCTCCTTGATGAGTTCATAAAGAGAGACCCCTACAGTAAGGTCTCTCTTGAGATTATGGTAACGACCGGTCTCGTGATGGTGGGAGGGGAGCTCTCAACGGAGAGCTTCGTTGACATACCCAGAACGGTAAGGAGCGTAATAAAGGAAATAGGATACACGAGACCGGAGCTCGGGTTTGACGCGGATACGTGTGCGGTCGTTCAGTCAATAGACGAGCAAAGCCCCGAGATAGCGCTCGGTATATCGGGAGAGGGGGCGGGTGATACCGCGATTGTGGTCGGATACGCGACGAGGGAAGCTCCCAACCTCATGCCTTGGTCTATAACACTCGCGCACAAGATAACGAAGCGTATCTCCGAATACAGGAAGATAGGAAGGTTTCCCTTCCTGAGACCCGACGGTAAGGTTCTCATAGCCATGATATACGAGGACGGAAAGCCCCTCTTCGTTCAGAGCATTGTCGCATACGTCCACCACGACCCGGACGTTTCGCTCTCAAACCTCAGGGAGCTTATAATTGAGGAGGTAATAAAGAAGGAAATACCCGAAGGGTTCCTGAACGAAAAAACGGTTATAAAGGTAAACCCGTCCGGGAGGTTCGTGATAGGGGGTCCCGTGGCGGATACGGGTCTGACGGGGAGGAAGATAGTCTCCGACGCATACGGGGATATAGGACTTTCGGGGGGAAGCGCGTTCTCGGGTAAAGACCCCACCAAGACGGACCGCTCCGGCTCTTATCTGGCTCGTATGATTGCAAAGCACGTGGTCGCGGGCGGGTGGGCGGACAGATGTCTGGTTCAGATAGGTTACGCTTTCGGTCTTTCGGAGCCCGTCGCCTTTGACGTTGAGACGTTCGGAACAGAGAAGGTGGAAAAAGAGAAACTCCTTCGCGCACTTAAGGAGGTCTTTCCCTTGAGCCCCGCGAAGATTATAGACTTCCTTGACCTCAGGAAACCCATATACAGGAGGACGTCCGTATACGGGCACTTCGGGAAGGAAGAGCTACCTTGGGAAAAGCTCACCCTCCTTGATAGGTTAAAGGAGCTACTTGATTAACTCAAGGAACTCCTTGACGCTCATGGTGACCCATTCGCCCGGTGAGGAGTATACCTTTATCCTCTCCTCCTCAACGAGGAGAACCTCACCGTATCCGCTCTCAAACCCGACGTGAATAGCCCTCTGGGGTGACCTCTTCCCCAAATCCACGCCCACCTTCTTTCCGAGCGAGCGAAGAACGCGGGCAAGGTGCTTCCCCACTCCCCTTTTTGAGACGTCAACCACGTAGTAGTCCTTTTTTGGCTTTTTTGCGGGAAGTAGCTCAAGGAGCTTCTCAAGGTATACCGCACCGCCCGTGGCGGGGAGTTCCTTCCCGAAAACGCGAGAGAGGTTGTCATACCTCCCTCCTCCCGCGAGCGCACCTCCCTCGGGAGAGAAGACCTCAAAGACGATTCCCGTGTAATACGGAAAGGAGCGAACCTCGCAAAGGTCGTATACGAATTCCAAGCCCGCGGAACGGAGCTCCTCCCCAGCCCTCAGGAGCTCCTTTAGCTCCTCCTCAAGACCGAGGGAAGAAAGAAAGCTTATATCGGAGGGGGAGCTTGTGAGCGCCAAAAACCTCTCCGTGTTGTCCCCGAGGATATCTCTCAGGGCTTGCGTGTCCCTCTCAAGGAAAGCTCTCAGGAGTTCCTGCCTCCCGTTTGTGAGCTTCTTCGGTATTCCCGCGTGGCTCAGTATCACCCGAAGCTCCTTAAAGCCGAGCTTCTTCAGCAGTTCCGTGATTAGCTCTATTACCTCAACGTCCGCGGGGATGCCCTTTTCGCCCAAAAGCTCAACGCCCGTCTGGAGCTTCTCATACCCCCTCTTGCTCAGGGAAAAAACGCTCCCGAAGTAGTATACCCGAAGGGGCAGGTTTACGTCCCTCAGTCCGGAGAAGGTTCTCACGACCTGCGTCGTGAAATCAAGCCTGAGGGCGAAGCTCTCCTTACTCGCTGTGTCCTTGAAGGTTATGGCTTCCTTTGCCTTTTCACGGAAGGCTACCTCTTGCCACTCTTGGGGTTCAAAGTGGGAAAGGTTTACATAGTCATACCCGAAGGACTCAAATACCTCCGAGGCTTTCAAAAAGAGCTCCTTTATGAGGTTCGCTTCCCCGAGGGTGTAAAAACGCTCTCCCGAAACGAGGGGTGCGCTCATAACTCTTTAAATTCTAAAATAGAAACTTATGAAAGTTCTCATCGTCGGCGGGGGCGTCATAGGACTCTCAATAGGTCTCAGTCTCCTGAGGGGAGGGCATGACGTTGAGGTTCTCGTTCGGGACCCCCGCGAGTGCGCTTCCCGCGTCGCGGGAGGTATGCTCGCCCCCTTTTCCGAGTCCCTTGAGGGTGAACTCCTTAACTTTTCCCTGATGAGCCTTTCCCTCTTTAGGGAGTTCCTTGAGGAGGTCCGTGAGCTTTCTGGTCTTGACGTCTTTTTCTCAGAGGGTATACTGCGCCTCGCCTTTAGCGAAGAAGAGGAAAACAAGCTAAAGCGCGACGCGGAACGCCTAAAGGGGCTTTGTAAGGATATGAAGCTCTTCACAAGGGAAGAACTCCTTTCGGAGTTTCCCTCCCTTTCTGAGGACGTTCGTATGGGGATACTCTACGGGGATGAGGGGAACGTTGATACGGAGGAGCTCCTTGATGCTCTCGTTCGTGCGCTTTTGCGCGCGGGGGGGAAGCTCAAGCTTGAGGACGTGCTTCGGACAAAGCGCGAGGGAGAGCGCATACAATACGTTGAGGGTTTCGGGGGGAGATACAGGGCGGACTTTTACGTCTTTGCGACGGGCGCGTGGATGAAGGAGCACTTCAACGTCCCCGTATTTCCCCAAAAGGGACAGATACTCAGACTCAGGGCACCCTCCGAGGGTGTGGTTCTTTACTCCGAGAGGGCTTACGTCATACCCAGAGAAAAGGACGTTCTCGTTGGCGCGACGAGCGAGAACGCGGGCTTTGACTCCTCAAGAACCTTGGGAGGTGTTGGGAGGCTTTCCGAGGGTGCTATAGGGACGCTTCCCTACCTTTCCTCCGCGGAGCTCCTTGAGGTTCGCGTCGGTTTTCGCCCCGCTACACCGGACGAGAAGCCCGTCTTTTACTACGGTGAGAACTTCGCGCTCTTTGGAGGACACTACAGGAACGGTATACTCCTCGCTCCCGCGACCGCGCGCGTAGCTTTCTCCCTTATAGACCGCGGGGAGGTATCCGAATACTTTCAATTCTTTTCACCCTATAGGTTCGGGAAATGAAGAGGTTAAACTACGAGCCCGTTTACGACATAACCGCGGAGGCGGGTATACGTGTGAGGGCGAAAACGCTTGAGGAGCTTTTTTGCTCCGCGCTTCTCGCAACCTTCAACGAGATTACCGACATAGATAAGGTTGAGGAGAAGGAGTCTTACGAGATTTCCGCCCGGAACGAGCTTCCCTTTCTCCTGGCGGACATCATAAACGAGGCTCTCGTTCTTCACGAGACGAAGAAGTTCGTGGCGTCGGGGTGCGAGGTTCTTGAGCTCAAGGAGAACGAGGTAAGGGTTCGGCTGAAGGGTGAGCGCTACGACCCCCGTCGCCACCCCCCGAAGCTCGTTATAAAGGCTGCGACATACCACAGGCTTAAGATTGAGAAAAAGGACGGATACTACGAAGCGGAGGTGATTTTTGACATATGAACTCTAAATACGTTCTCGCTCTTACGGTAGGGCTCAACATAGTGGGGGGGATTATAGCGGGTGTGCTCGTGGGTCTCGGGTTTGATTGGGCGACGGAGAACTGGTTCGGGACAAAGACAAGACCGTGGGGTCTTATGTTCTTCTTCCTCATAGGCATCATAGCGGGTTTCAAGAACGCGTATGAGGACCTAAAGCGCATAGAGAGGAAACTAAATCCTCCTGAAGAGAAGGGAAAGAAAGACACCGAGGATGTTCTGAAGGACGCTAAAGAGAGCGGAAGGAAGGGCGGAAGCGGGGGAGAAGAACTCAAGCGCGAGAACAGCGGAAAGACCTGAGTTCTGCATGCCTACCTCAACCGAGAGGGTCTTTGCGCGCCTTTTGTCAAGTCCCGCAAGCACGCCGAGCAAGAACCCGAGTGAAAAACCGCAAATGATGTGAATCAAAACCGCGGTAAGGAGCGACAAACTCGTCCGAAGCAGTAGCTCACCGCTCGTCGCGAGTATCACACCGACGATTACGGATATTGAGAGCATCGCCACAAGGGACAAAAGCCCCTCCGCCCTCTTTGTAAAGTCGCCAAAGAACCTCCTCAGGAGCATACCCCCGAGGACGGGAAGAACGACGAGCTTTATCGTCGCGAGAACCATACCGACGAAGTCAACCTCAACGACCCTCCCAGCGAGTATGTAAGTCCAAAGCGGTGTAGCCAAGGGCGAGATGAGGGTTGAGACGACGGTCATGGAAACCGAATACGAAAGGTCACCCCCCGAGAGGAAGGTTATCACATTTGAAGCGGTTCCGCCCGGTGAGGAACCGACGAGGACAAGACCCGCAAAAAGTTCACCCTCAAGCCCGAAGAGCTTACCGAGTAAAAAGGCGCAAAGCGGCATAACCGTATACTGAGCGAGTGCGCCGAGGAGTATAAGGTGGGGATTTCTCAGGACAAAACCGAAGTCCCCAGCCCTCAGTGTCAAACCCATTGAGAGCATGACGAGCGTAAGGAGCGGAACGACAAAGGGCTTTAAACTTGAGAAAAACTCGGGGAACGTGAGACCCAGAAGGGAAAACAGGGAGAGGAGAAATAAAAAAAGGGCGTCCCTCATCCGAGTATGAGCCTGTAGAGGAAAACGAGGGGTGGCATTATGATGCTCTGAAGGACTCCCGTGAAGAGCAGAACCGTTATGATTATAAAGCCGTATTGCTCAAAGCGGTAAAAAAGCTCCCAGTAGCGGTATGAGAGGAAGCTCATCAGAGCCTTACTTCCGTCAAGGGGAGGTATGGGTATCGCGTTAAAGAGCGCAAGGACGAGGTTGATAAGGACGGTTTTTGTCGTGAATATCAGAAGGGGGATTACGAGCAAGCCAGCGAGCTGTTCCGGAACGAGAGGGAGGATGTGTCTGAGCGCCCTGTTTATAAGACCGAAAAGAACCGCCAATGCGAGGTTGGCGCTTATCCCCGCTATTGATACGAGAAACATACCCTTCCTGAGGTCTTTGAAGTTCATGGGATTTATCGGGACGGGCTTTGCCCAACCGAATACGATTGGTGAGCCCGCGAGCATCAAAAGACCGGGAAGTATTATCGTCCCGAGGGGGTCTATGTGGGGTATGGGGTTGAGCGTGAGCCTTCCCGCCTCCTTCGGGGTTGGGTCTCCCATTTTGTAAGCAACCCAGCCGTGGGCTACCTCGTGAAGAATCACCGCTATCATAAGAGCGGGTATCGTGAGGATGATGTCCTCGGGCTTTGTGAACATCTTCTTAATTGTATAGCATTTGTCTTTAGCCCGCCATTAGCTAAATTCATAATCTTATGGGGAAAGAGGAGAAAGAGCTTACCCCTATGCTCGCCCAGTATCACAGCTTCAAGAGGGCTTATCCCGATTGTTTGCTCCTCTTTAGGCTCGGGGACTTTTACGAGCTTTTCTACGAGGATGCGTTTGTCGGCTCAAAGGAGCTGGGTCTCGTCCTCACATCCCGTCCCGCGGGAAAGAGCGGGGAGAGGATACCCATGTGCGGTGTCCCGTATCACTCCGCGCACAACTACATAAGGAAGCTCGTTGAGAAGGGCTACAAGGTAGCCATATGTGAGCAGGTTGAGGACCCTTCAAAGGCTCGGGGACTTGTTAAGCGCGAGGTCGTGAGGGTAATAACCCCCGGGACTTACTTTGAGAAAGAGAGCGGGGGACTCGCTTGCGTCCTGAAGAGGGGAAGGGAATACTACGTCTCCTTTTTGAACCTCGCGGTCGGTGAGTTCATAGGCGCGAGGGCAAGGGAGAATGAACTCCTTGACCTTCTCTCAAAGTTCAACCCGAGGGAACTCCTCATCCCCCGCGGGCAGTCCCTCCCGGAAGACCTCAGGAAGGTTCTCGGCGCTTACACGACGGAGCTTGATGAGGAGTTCTTTGAGGAGGGGGCGGGGGAGCTCCTTTCGGACTTTAACGCAAGGAGCGTAAGGGCTTTCGGGTTTGAGGGGGAGGAGTTCGCCCTTTCCCTCGGTGCGGTATACCTCTACGCGAAGAGAACTCAAAAGAGCTTTACCCCGCTCATACCGAGACCAAAACCCCACCGTGACGAGGGATACGTGAGGCTTGACGTAAAGGCGGTGAAGGGTCTTGAGCTACTTGAGAGCATTGAGGGAAGGAAAGACCTCTCACTTTTCAGAATCATAAACAGGACCCTTACGGGTATGGGGAAAAGGAGGCTCCGCTTTCGCCTGCTCAACCCCTTCAGGAGCAAAAGCAGGATACAGGAGGTGCAGTCCGCGGTAGAGGAGCTTCTCAATAAAAGGGAAAAACTCTCGGGTATACGCTCCCTCCTTGAGGGTATGCCCGACCTTGAGAGGCTCGTTTCCCGGATAAGCTCGGGTATGGCTTCACCGCGGGAGCTGGTCCAGCTTAAGGAAGCCCTGATGAGGGTCGGAAGGCTCAGGGAGCTTATATCCGGGCTTGAGTCCCCGCTCTTTTCGCGCGCGGGGGAGGAGCTTCTTGATATGAGCGACGTTGCGCGGGAGATAGAGCGGGTTTTGGTGGACGAGCCCCCGATTCACGTAAAGGAGGGGGGTCTTATAAAGGAGGGAGTTGACCCGTTTCTTGACGAGCTCAGGTTCGTTCGGGAAAACGCGGAGCGTCTTTTGAAGGAATACGAGAGCAGGCTCAGGCGCGAGACGAGGATAGGGAGTTTAAAAATCGGATACAACAAGGTGATGGGCTACTACATAGAGGTGACGAAGGCTAACCTCAGGCTCGTTCCCCCCTACTTCAGGAGGCGCCAGACCCTCTCAAACGCGGAGCGCTTCACAACGGACGAGCTCCAAAGGCTTGAGGAGAAGATTCTCTCCGCCCAGACGAGGATAAACGAGCTTGAATACGAGATTTACACAAAGCTGAGGGAGAGGGTTCTGGGTGAGCTTGAGAAGGTGGGGAGGGTCGCTCACGCGGTGGGTGAGCTTGACGTCGTTCAGTCCCTCGCTCAGGTCGCTCTTGAGAAGAATTGGGTAAAGCCCGAGGTTCACGAGGGGTATGAGCTCCTCATAGAGGAGGGCAGGCACCCGCTCATAGAGGAGTTCGTCAGGGACTTTGTCCCCAACGACACGCACCTCACGCGCGACGCCTTTATACACATAATCACGGGTCCGAACATGGCGGGAAAGTCAAGCTACATAAGGCAGGTGGGTGTTTTGGTCTTGCTCGCTCACATGGGTAGCTTCATTCCCGCGAAGAGTGCCCGTATACCCCTTATAGACGGTCTTTTTACGCGCATAGGCTCGGGTGATATACTCGCGCTCGGCGTTTCCACGTTTATGAACGAGATGCTTGAGGTCGCGAGTATCCTGAACAACGCAACGGAGAGAAGTCTCATCATCCTTGACGAGGTAGGAAGGGGAACGTCCACCTACGACGGGATAGCGATAACGAAGGCTATCGTGAGGTATATATCCGAAAGGGTGGGGGCGAAGACGCTCCTCGCTACGCACTTTCTTGAGCTTACGGAGCTTGAGGGGAAGGTAAGGGGCGTGAGGAATTACCACATGAGGGTGGAGAGAGACAAAGAAGGGGTGAGGTTCCTTTACATCCTCAGCGAGGGCAAAGCGGAGGGGAGTTTCGGTGTTGACGTTGCGTCGCTCGCGGGTCTTCCCCCGGAGGTCATAGATGAGGCGAGGAGAATTTTGAGCGAGCTTGAAAAAGATACGCCCCGAAGGGGCGTCGTTGAAGTTTTGGAGGATATGTTTGAAAAGGAAAGGTGCGGGTGTGAGGAGCTCTTTGGTGAGATTGAGTCACTTGATATAGCGAATACGACACCGCTTGACGCGCTTGTTTTCCTCGCGCGACTAAAAGAAAGGTTGAAAGCACTCAAGAGGGGGTGAGTTTTCGCGCGAATGTGAGGTAAGCGGTGTGGGCTACCATTTGGTCCTCGGGTCTGAAGCGCTCGGGGAGGGTTTTGTAGTGGCGCTGTAGTATCTCAAGAACCTCCGTCCCCCCGAAGAGCTCACCGAGCGCTTCCAAGAGTTGTATGACCTGATTCGCGGTCGGGAGTAGGAAGCCCACAACGCCCCCCGGCTTTAGAACCCCGTGAACCTTCTTCAGATACGGGAGTGGCTCCCTCACGTCCACAAAAACAGCGTCAAAGTAGTTTTCGGGAACGTCCGCGTTCAGGAAGTCCTCGTTGTGAAACTTTACGTTTCCTTCTATCTTGAACCGTTTGAAGTTCCTGAGGGCGGTTTTGTAAAACTCCTCGCTCCTTTCGTACGTCCATACCTCCCCCGCCACGCTCGCGAGAACCGCGCAAAGGGCACCGCTCCCGGTCCCGAACTCAAGGACGCGCGACCTTTGGTTCAGGTTGAGCTTATGGGCTATGTAGAAGGCGTCTTTTGGGTATATTATCTGGGTTCTTCTCTCAAACCCGAGGAGTATGATGTCCTCAAGCGTGGGGGGAAAGAGCTCAAACTTTCCAATCTTCACACCGTGGGGTTTTCCTATAACCTCGTCAAACTTCAGGACGTCCTTTCGGACGTTCAGGGAATGACCCCTTTGGAGCTTCTTCAGGAACTTCTTGTCCTCGTAGCGTATGAGCGCAAACTGCCCTTCCTCAAAATAGCTCATCGGTGAATATCTTCTCGGGAACTTCCGCCTTCAGTATACCCTTCTCCTTCCCGAGGCGAAGAAGGAGGCGAACCGCTTCACGCGTTTGGGGGTCCGCGTGGAGCGTCCTTTCGTTTACATACATCCCGACGAACTTGCGCGTTCTTTTTTCGTCCTTTCGGAGCTCCCTCGCGTAGGGGAGGGCGTAAGAGAGGGCTTCCTCGCTGTTTTTGAGCGCCATCTCAACGCTCTGTCTCATGAGCTTCTCTATCTTCTTTATCGTCTCCCTGCCGAGGTCTTTCCTGACAACGTTGCACCCCAAAGGCAGGGGGAGGGAGTAGCGCTCCTTCCACCACTCCCCGAGGTCAACGAGCTTCACAAGCCCGCTGTCGCTGTAGGTAAGCTGTCCCTCGTGGATGACGAGTCCCGCGTCAACCTCCCCCCTCTTGACCGCTTCTATGACCTCATCAAAGGGCATCTCAACCGCCTCAAACTCCGGCTCGTAGAGCCTCAGGGTGAGGTATGCGGTCGTGAGCTTTCCCGGAACCGCCACGCGCTTTCCCCTCAACGTGGGAAGCTCGCTCCTTGCCACCACCACGGGTCCGTATCCGTCCCCTACGCTCGCCCCGCTCGGCAGAACCGCATACTTGTCCGCGACGTAAGGGTATGCGTGAAAGGATATGGCGGAAAGCTCATACGTTCCCTTCAGGGCTTCCCGGTTGAGGGTCTCTATGTCCGCCAGAACGTGCTCAACCTCAAGCCCTTGCGTATCAACGAGTCCCTTCACGAGGGGGTAGAACATAAAGGCGTCGTCGGAGTCGGGGCTGTGGGCTATGCGAATCTTCATACCCATTATTGTAGCAGTAGATACATAAAAACGGATACGAGCAGTCCCCCCACCGTGTCGTCAAGCATCACACCAAGCCCCCCCGGGAACGACTCAAAGAGACCCACGGGGAAAGGCTTCAGTATATCAACAACCCGAAAGAGGAAAAAACCGAGGGCGAGGTTAAGCGGGGTCGGCTCAACGAACAAAAAGACGAGCGCATACCCGAGAATCTCGTCAACGACGACCTGCTCCGGGTCTTCCTGCCCCGTTTGTCTCACCATAAACTCCGCGCTCGCCCACCCCAGAAAGAACAAAAGCGCACACCCGACGAGGTAAACCGTCCTGTCAACGCTAAGAATCAAAACCAAGGGTATACCGAGAAGCGTCCCGAACGTCCCCGGGGCGAAGGGGAGCTTCCCGACGAACATACCCGTAGCTATGAACTCAAGGAGTAGGGACATAGTAAGATAGGATACTACTATCTGTTTAAGAACTACGGGTTTAAAGTAGCCAGGTCCCCTGCCTCCAGGGGAAACGGAGACATATACGTAGTAAAGTCTCGGTAACATCCAGCTTAAAGCTCGTAAATCTAAAGGTAATAGGAGACCTCTACATCGGTGTGGACGTTGCCCGCCGAAACGACCTAACAGTTATAGCGGTTTTAGAGAGGCTCGGGGACGTGCTTTACTTGAGGAGGCTGGAAGTCTTAAAAAACAAAACCTTTAAGGAACAGTTCGCAATTATAGACCATTACGCCCAATACGCCCGCCGGTTGGCTCTAGACGAAACGGGAATAGGCATGCAGTTAGCGGAGGAGCTAAAGCAAAAGTGGGGGGATAAAATCCAGCCGGTTTACTTTACTGCTAAAACTAAAGAGGAATTAGCCGAACTTATGAGAATCAAATTCCAAGACCGTCTTATAAGGATACCGGAAGACGCCGACCTAAGGGAGGACTTACATTCGGTAAGAAAAACTTTAACCCCTTCAGGGAACATTAAGATAGAAGGTTCCACAAAAGACTCACACGCCGACCGCTTTTGGGCTATAGTCCTTGCCCTGCACGCAGCCAAAAGCCTTGAGAAAGCTAACGTTTTTAGACTGCTGCGGCTGAGGTGGCTGTGATGATAGATTATAAGTTTT
>JAADEK010000063.1 GCA_013153455.1 Aquificota bacterium | reverse complement strand
GGGTTGTCTTTGTCAATTATGAGGAGCGTTGCAAGAGCGAGACCTACCCGAAATAGGTTTTCCGCGGTAAGCGGGTATTCCCCGAGGACGCCCTCTATCGTTCCCTCGTTTGTGAAGAGAGCGGGCATAGGGCTATTTTAACTCAAGTATCATATTGTCGCTCGCGGGTATGACCTCAACTCCCGTCTTTCGGGAGAGTTCCTCCGCCACGCGCTTTGGGTTCTTCTGAATCATCTCCATTGAGAAGTGCGTTATCACCGCCCTTTTTGGTTTTAATTCCTTCAACAGTATAAGAGCGTCTTGAGCGGAGAGGTGGTCTATGCCCTTCCTCCTTGAGTAGAAGGTCGTGTTTAGTATCATAAGCTTCACGTTTCTCGGGTAGAGCTCAAGCATCCTCTCCTCAAAACCCGCGCAGGAAACGTAAGCTATCTCGTCGTTTATCAAAAGACCGTATGTCTCAACACCGTGATGGCGATGTCTGATGAGGGCTTTGACCTTCCAGTGTTTGTAAGTGTGCTCCGAGCCTTCCGAGAGGAATTCCTCCTTTACGAGCCTCTTTCTGAGGTAAGGGTAAACGACCCTGTCGGGTCCTACGATGGCGGAACGAGGTGCAAAAAGAGACACGTTTCTGAATTTACCCCCGTTCGTTGAAGCCTCAAGAAGGGAATTCACATCCGCGGAGTGGTCAAGGTGAAGGTGTGAAAGAACGATTAGGTCTATGAGCCTGTAGTTTATACCGAGCTGGCGAAGGTATACAAAAGCCCCGGGTCCGGGGTCAACGTGGAGGTATGAACCCTCCTTTTCTACGAGAAAACCGCCCGAACGCCTTATTAGATTAAACGTAACTACCCTTCCGCCCGCGGTTCCGAGGAATATTACCTTACTCTTCAATCTCTTCAACGATGATAGAACCGCTGGGGCACTCCTCCGCTACCTCTTTGACCTCTTCCTCAAGCCCCTCGGGAACTATCATCCAGCAATTGCCCTCTTCGTCCTTTATATCGCACCTCACGACGTCCGCAATCCCGTCCCCTTTGTCCTTGAAAACCTCGGGGACCCTGTCGTAACAAAGCTCACAAGCGGTGCAAGTATCCTCATCAACCCTTACCTTTAACTTAGCCATGTGAACCTCCGAAAGGATTTATAAAAAGGAGGAAGCTCAGGCTTCCTCCACTATTATTGAACCGCTCGGACACTCGTCCGCTACCTCTTGAACTTCCTCCTCAAGCCCTTCGGGGACTATCATCCAGCAACCCTCGTCGTCCTCAACGTCACACTTAACAACGTCCGCAATCCCGTCTCCGACGTTCTTGAAAACTTCGGGCACTCTATCGTAGCAAAGCTCGCAAGCGGTGCAGGTGTCCTGGTCAACCCTCACCTTCAATCCCATAGTCTTACCTCCTTCAGAGTTTTTCTTAAAGATAGGACGGATAAGAACATATTAATATAATCTTACTCAGCATCGTATGTTCTTTCTTCCTCCTCAAGCTCAAGAGCCTTAAGTATCCTCTCAACCGTCTCACCTATCTTAGCGGGGTTTTCTATGACGTAGGCTCCAGCCTTCTCAAGGGCTTCCATCTTAGCCTTGGCGGTTCCCTTGCCTCCCGTGATTATAGCCCCCGCGTGTCCCATGCGCTTACCCGGCGGAGCGGTGATTCCCGCTATGTATGCGAAAACGGGCTTATCTACCTCCTTCTCTATGTATTCCGCAGCCTCCTCCTCTTCCGTTCCCCCTATCTCACCTATCATCAGTATCGCCTCCGTTTCGGGGTCTTTGTTAAAAAGCTCTATAACGTCCCTGTGCGTAAGACCGTGAACGGGGTCTCCCCCTATACCTACCGCGGTTGATTGACCAAGTCCCCTCTTTGTGAGTTGATACGCAGCCTCGTAAGTGAGCGTTCCGCTCCTTGAGACTATCCCTATCTTCCCCCTCTTGAAGATATGTCCCGGCATTATTCCGACCTTAGCCTCACCGGGTGTGATTACGCCGGGACAGTTAGGTCCTATGAGCTTTGCGTTGGGGTAGTTCTTTACCATGTAGTCCTTTACGAGCATCATATCCTTTACGGGTATACCTTCCGTAATACAGACGACCAGCTCTATCCCGTTGTCAAGAGCCTCAACTATGGCGTCCGGAGCAAAGGGTGCGGGGACGAATATGAGGGAGCAGTTTGCGCCCGTCTCCTCAACCGCTTCCCTTACCGTATTAAAGACGGGTATACCTTCTACCTCCATACCGCCTTTGCCGGGCGTAACACCCGCTACTATCTTCGTCCCGTATTCTTTACACTGCTTTGCGTGAAACGACCCCTCCTTTCCCGTTATACCCTGAACAACGACCTTCGTATCCTTATTCACAAGGATAGCCATAACCGAAACCTCCTCAAGCTTGTTTATTTGCAAGCTCTACCGCTTTCTTCGCCCCGTCCCACATGTCCTCCGCGGTTATGAAGTTAAGCCCGCTCTCTTTAAGAAGCCTCATACCTTCCTCAACGTTCGTCCCCTCAAGCCTAACAACCACGGGAACCTTAAGCTCAACCATCTTTGAAGCCTCTATAAGACCCTGCGCGAGCCTGTCAACCCTCAGTATCCCCCCGAAGATGTTTATAAAGACCGCCTTGACGTCCGGGTCCGCCATCAGTATCCTGAAAGCGTTCGCTATCTGCTCAACGTTAGCACCACCGCCCACGTCAAGGAAGTTCGCGGGCTCACCCCCCGCGAGCTTTATGATGTCCATCGTCGCCATAGCAAGACCCGCCCCGTTCACCATACAACCTATATTCCCGTTCAGCTTTATGTAGTTGAGTCCGTATTTCTTTGCCTCCGCTTCAAGGGGAGGAATCTGGGACTCGTCCTCCATCTCCTCAAGCTCTTTTTGTCTGAAAAGGGCGTTGTCGTCTATCTCAAGCTTTGCGTCAAGCGCGACGAGTTTGCCCTCCTTTGTAAGGACGAGGGGATTTATCTCAACCAAGCTCGCGTCAAGCTCGGTGTATACCCTGTAAAGGGAGAGCGCTATGCTCACAAAGTCCTTAAGCGGAAGCCCCAAAGAAAAGGCGAGCTCCCTCGCCTGATAGGGCATAAGACCCAGCTCGGGGTCTATGGGCTCTATCGTTATAGCTTCGGGGTTCTCCTTTACTATCTCCTCTATCTCCATACCGCCCGCGGAGGAGACCATTATCACGGGTTTTGAGCGCGAGCGGTCAAGCGTTATAGCCAAATAATACTCCTTATCTATAGGCGTAGCCTTCTCTATGAGAACGCGGTTAACGGGCTTCCCGTCCGGACACTGAAAGGTCTTCAAAACCTTCCCGAGCAGGCTCTCTACCGCCTTCTCAAGCTCGTCCATATCCTTAACAATCTTCACACCGCCCGCCTTTCCCCTTCCACCGCAATGGATTTGCGCCTTCACAACGAGCGGAAACTCACCCAGTTCCTCCGCTATCTGCTTTGCTTCCTTGAGCGTGAAGGCTACCTTTCCCTCCGGGACGGGGATTCCGTATCGGGCAAATATCTCCTTCGCCTGGTGCTCGTGTAGCTTCATGGAGCCACCTCCTCGCGCTAAAATGACGTTTTATTAATATACTAAAGGATACTACCTGAGGATTAAGTAAACCTGAATCCCGAGCAAAACAAGAAGCCTGTAATACCCCCTCAAGAAATACATAAAAATAGCACCGACGGTAAGAACACCGAAAGCCTCCAAAGGAGTTATACCGCTCACGAGCTTAGGAGACACCTCCGAGAGCTTCTCAAGGATAAGAAACATCATCTGACCGCTCAAGTTCATAAAAACAACCGAAGGAGGAAAAGAGAAAGCGGTGACGAGCGAGATAACCGCAAAGAGAGCGTAGCTGATGATGAGGGGAGAAAGAAGGGGTGTAAGCAGAACCGAAAGGGGGGATATAAAGGAAAACGTCGCAACCAACGGGGCGGTTCCCGTAAAAGCACCAAAAGAAGCGATAAAACTCTTCACCACGTTGTTAACCTCAAGACCCCGTATAGAGAGGATGATGTAAAGAACCGCAAAGAAGGAAAGCCATAAAGAGTAAGAGTAAAAGAAGTGAGACCAAAAGAGGAGAATCACACTTGAACTAAAAAAGAGCGCACAAAGAGAGCAGTATTGACGGAAGGACAAAAAGGAAAGCGCCCAGAGGATAACCATAATCGTAGCCCTGATTACGGGAGGATTGTGAGGAACTATAAAGAAAAAATAAAACAAAACACCAACGCTTCCCACAATTGCACCAACGAAAGGAGGAAAAGGACGCGAAAGAATCAAGTAAACAAGACCCACGTGAAGCCCCGAAACGACCAAAACGTGTATAAGACCCGTGTGCAAGAAAGCCCTCTCAACCTCAAGAGGCAAGTCCCTCCTGCTTTCCCCGAACAAGAAAGCAAGACCCATAGCCCTCAGGTGAGGCTCACGGACCACGCCCTTGAACCTCTCAATCAAACGCTCCCTCAGCGTATTTTTAGGAGGAAGCTCCTCAACCTCCCAAGGAAAAGTCGTTATAAAGATACTGTTCCCCCTCACCCGAAGGGTTCCTAAAACCTCTATCCTCCTTGAGGAGGGGGGTTCATAACCGCGCCTTATAAACAGATACGCCCTTCTTCCCTCAATCTCGGGAAATTCAGATTCTTCAACAATGACGGGCGCTCCCGCGCCCGTGTCGCTTACCTCCCATTGCCCCAGAACCTCCAGCTTCATATAAACGTAATGCTCGTAAAGCTGGGGCAGACGGGCATCCCAGTAAGCGAAAACCGAAGCGAGGATAAAAACGAGCAGATGTATAAGCAAGTTCCGTGCGGGCATCCCCGTTTTACTGTTCCTCGTATTATATTACTAAGAATTAGTGAGGTGTCGGTATGCGCGAGATTAAGATTACTGACGTTTCCCTCCGCGACGGTATCCAGAGCCTGCTCGCAACGCGCGTTCGCACCGAGGACATGCTTGACGCGATAGAGCTCCTTGACAAGTGCGGTTTTTGGTCTCTTGAGGTCTGGGGCGGGGCTACCTTTGACGTATGCCTCAGATACCTGAAAGAAGACCCGTGGGAGAGGCTCAGGAAGTTTAAAGAGAGGGCAAAAAACACAAAGCTTGAGATGCTCCTGAGGGGGCAGAACGTCGTCGGATACAGACACTACGCGGACGACGTGGTGGAGGAGTTCGTAAAAAGGGCTTACGACAACGGTATAGAAGTCTTCAGAATCTTTGACGCCCTCAACGACACGAGGAACATGTGGAAGGCTATAGACACCGCAAAAAAGGTCGGGGCTATAGTGAAGGGCGTCCTCTCATACACCATAAGCCCGGTCCACACCATAGAGTATTACGTAAACGTAGCGAGACAACTCGTTGACATGGGCGTTGACATCATATCAATAAAAGACCAAGCGGGAATCTTGTCACCGAAGGTATGTTACGAACTCGTTTCCGCGCTCAAGAGCGAGTTTCCGAACCACCCCGTTCACCTCCACACGCAAACCACCGCGGACCTCGCGGAGATGACCCAGCTCAAGGGCATAGAAGCGGGTGCGGAGATGATAGACACCGCCTGTTATTCCCTCTCCGGGCAGACCTCACACCCGCCCGGTGAGACGATGATATACGTCCTGAAAGAACTCGGGTATGACGTTCCCGTTGACGCACAGCTCTACAAAAAAGTCGGGGACATAATGAAGGAAGTAAGAAAGAAATACAAGAAATACGACGTCCTTCCCCCCTACCCGGACGTTGAGGTTCTCATACACCAAATCCCGGGAGGGATGATATCAAACTTCATCTCCCAGCTAAGGGAGCAAAACTTAGAGGACAAACTTGAGGAAGTCCTTGAGGAGGTAAAGCGCGTCAGGGAAGACTTCGGATACCCGCCCCTCGTCACACCCACCTCCCAAATAGTCGGAACTCAAGCCTTCCTGAACGTCCTTCACGGTGAGCGCTACAAGGTGGTCACCAAAGAGACCAAGGACTACGTAAAGGGACTCTACGGCAGACCCCCAGCGCCCATAAAGGAGGAAATCATCAGGAAGATACTCGGGGATGAAAAGCCCATATACGACATAAGACCCGCGGACCTGCTTGAGCCCGAACTTGAAAAGATAAAGGACGAAGCTATAGAAGCGGGCGCAAGAACACCCGAGGACATACTCTCTTACGCCCTCTTTCCCGTAGTAGCCAAGGAATTCTTTGAGTGGAGGGAAAAGGTAGAAAAAGGGGAGCTACCGCCCGTTCCCCTTGAGGAGACCACCGAAGAAACGAGCGAGTGCAAAGCGCCCGTAGAGTTCTACATAACCGTCCACGGTGAGCAGTATCACGTCCAAATAGCGGGGAAAGGCGAGGAAGACCCCACGAGGAGAACATTCTTCATAAGACTTGACGGACAACTTGAAGAGGTCCAGCTCCAGCCCATACGCGAGGTCAAGGTAAGCGACGCCTTTGCGACGGAAGCAACCGAAGGCGGAACCATAGTAAGCAAAAGACCAAAACCGAGAGGAGTGGGAGACGTCACATCACCCATAACGGGTAAGGTTGTAAACATAAAGGTGAACGTGGGGGACGAGGTAAAGGAAGGTGACGTCCTCCTCATAATAGAAGCTATGAAGATGGAAAACGAGATACACAGCCCCATTGACGGCGTCGTTGAGGAGATTTTCGTCCGCGTCGGCGAGACCGTGAACCCCGACGAGGTTCTCATACGCATAAAACCGAAGAAACGCTCAAGAAGAAGGAAGAATGCTTAAGTTAGCCCTCCCCAAGGGCAGACTCTTTGAGGAAAGCGTTGAGCTTCTGAAAAGAAGCGGTATCATAAACGAGCCCCTCCGTGAGGGAAGGAAGCTGATAGTAGAACAGGGAAACATAACCTTTTACCTCGTGAAACCCTCCGACGTTCCCGTATACGTTGAGGGAGGGGTTGCGGACGTCGGCATTTGCGGATACGACGTATACCTTGAGAAGAAACCCGACGTTTACAAGCTCCTTGACCTCGGTATAGGGTTCTGCAGGCTCGCTGTCGCGGGAAAACCCGAAAGCGAAGAGAGATACTTCACATCCTCTCACATAACCGTCGCCACAAAGTATCCCAACATAGCGAAAGAATTCTTCAGGAAAAAGGGCGTAAAGGCGGACATATACTACCTGAGCGGTTCCGTTGAGCTCGCCCCGCTCGTCGGACTCTCGGAGTTTATACTTGACCTCGTCCAAACCGGAAGAACGCTCAAGGAAAACGGACTTATCCTCATAGAGGAAATCACACACTCAACCGCTTGGCTCATAGCCAACAAAGACAGCTTCAGGGCAAAGAACGAAGAACACCTCTCCTTTCTGAAACGCCTGAAGCCTATAAGAACATCCTAAAAACCTTATAAGATTTTTAAATAGCGAAGGAGCGCTCCGCGCTTAACTTACCACTTCGTGAAGGAACGCTGGAAGGCTACCGCGCGCCTTCTTGAGGAGGAGTTCGGGATAGACGTTCAGCCCTCATACGAGGGCTGGGGAGCGGGTTGGGACCCCAAGTTTTTACCCCTCCTTGAGATGTGGGCAAAAGGCGAAGCCCAAGAGATACCCCCCGCGGTAAGGGTGCCCGCGGGCGTCCTCTTCAACGTCCCCGACCTGCTCAAGAAAAGCGAGCAAGACGCCATAAATACGGTAAGACACGAGATAAACTACCTACTCTCAACACACTTCCCCCACTGGAGGAACGGACAGCGCGAGGTCTTCAGGGCGGGATACGTCCCCACATCCTTCTTAGTCCTCTTTGCTGTTCTTGAGAGCCTGCGCGTTGACGACGAACTCGTTAAAAAACACCCCTCCTCGCTCATTTCGCACAAAAAACGTTATAAGGAGATACTAACAAAAGCGCCAGCACCCTACCCCCATCACGAGCTTGCGCTTTCGCTCGTAAGCGCTTGGAGCAACGAAGAGAGACAATTCCACGAGGAGGTTCTCAGGAAGAGAGCTTCGCTTGAGAGGAGCTTTTACGAGTATATCCGGGAAAAAGACCCCCAAAGCGCTTACGACATAGTCATAGAGGAGCTCTGGCAGAAGTTCCGCCCCCTTGTTGACCTGTCGCGCGAACTCAACTACGTAGACCTCCTCCTTGAGGAAGCCCGCGGGAAGAAGCGAAACGACGCGCACAAAGCCCGCATAATGACCGATATCCTCTCAAAACTCCCCCCCTCCCTTCGGGATTACATAAACCAAAACAAGGAAAAAAGCGCGCGGGAACTCCCCCCCGATGCTATAAAGACGATAAACAAAGCCCTGAGCGCTATACCCGACTGGATGCGCGACTACCTGAGACAGATGAGCTACATGGACATGCTTGAGAAGGACATAGCCTTCCTCGCCCACTTCCTACCAAAAACCTTAGAGGTAGACGTTGAGCACAGGGGTTTTATAAGCTTTATCTTCAAAGCTTGGGAGGAAGTCTCCTCAAGAAGCTCCCTCAGGAGCAAAAAACAAAAAGAGGAGCTTACGGAAACGGACAAAAGATACAAAAAAGAGCACGGGCTCACAGAAGAGCAGTTCAAACAATACAGAACGCTCTTGAGGAGCGTCCTTCCATACGTTGAGCACTTCAGGAGGAAATTTGACAACTTCCTTCCCCGTGAGGAGGAACTCTGGGGAGGGAGGTATGTAAGGGGAAAGCGCATAAACTACAAACGCGTAGCTACGGAAATCCCCACAAAACGCGGGAGAATATTTATGAGGAGGGAAGTCCCGAGCAGAAAAGAGCTCGCCTTTGAGCTACTCATGGACATATCCTCTTCCATGAAAAAGGAAGACAAGCTCGTGAACGCCCTTCGCTCCCTCATACTATTTTGCGAAGTCCTTGACAAGCTCGGGATGGAGTTTTCCGTAAAAGCCTTCAACGAAAACGTATACACGATAAAGGACTTCTCACAAGACTACAAGAGCGCAAAGTCCGCGCTCCTTGAGCTCGTTAACTCGGTCGGAGGAAGCACGGACCTCGGGAAAGCGCTCACATCCGGGGCGGAAAGCCTTGAGACCCTTATGAGAAAGAAACACAAAAAGGGCGTTCTCATACTCTTCACCGACGGGCAACCCACGAAAGGACTAAAAGGTCAAGACCTTCGCTTCCTCATCTCACAGATAAAGATGAGGATGCCACTCGTTGCGGTCGGCGTCGGTCAAGCGACGAAAACCGTAAAGGAATACTTCCAAAAGACAGGGATAAGCGTTGAGGACGTATCAAAACTCCCCTCCGTCTTCTCATTTGTGATGGAAAACCAGTTCAGGAGACTCCTCTCGGTGTCTTAAAATACCCCTATGCTCTGGGTTATCTTAGGCGTCTGCGTCGGGGGAGCGCTCGGCTCCCTCTTTCGCTTCCTAATCTCCGGGACACTCCAAGCAAAGCTCGGAACCAACTTCCCCGTAGGGACGCTTACGGTCAACCTCGTCGGAGCCTTCCTTATAGGCTTCCTCTTCGGAGCCATTCCCGAAAAACTGATATCCTCGCCCCACCTCAGGGCTTTACTCATCACGGGTTTCCTCGGAGGGTTTACCACCTTTTCCGCGTTCGCATACGAGAGCGTAGCCCTTCTGAAGGAAGGAAACCTAAAACACTTCTTTCTTTACGTATTCATAACGAACGCCTTCGGCGTTATCTTAACCCTTCTCGGATACAGGATAGGAAGGGAGGTGTAGGCGGAGGCTCACCCGACCAGATACATCGTCTCCGCCTCGTGCTTCCCCTTTCCGTCCTCAAGAATCATATCCTTGTAGGACTTACCCGCGGGAACCATGGGAAGGACGTTTTCCTCCCTGTCCACCCAGAAATCTATTATCACGGGCTTGTCCTCTATCTTCCTCGCCTCCTCTATAACTTCCCTCACCTCTTTGGGCTTTGTCGCCCGCATACCGACCGCTCCCATAGCCTCCGCGAGCTTAACAAAGTCCGGTTGAACCGAGAGGTCAACCTCCGAGTAGCGCTTGTCGTAAAAGAGCTCCTGCCACTGGCGAACCATACCGAGGTAAGCGTTGTTGATGATAGCGACCTTAATAGGAATCTTGTATTGAACCGCGGTAATGACCTCCTGCATCGTCATCGTAAAGGAACCGTCCCCGTCAACCACCCAGACTTCCTTATCCGGTCTTCCTACCTTTGCACCTATACCCGCGGGAAGCCCGAAGCCCATCGTCCCGAGCCCCCCCGAATTTATAAACTGACGGGGGAACTTAAACTTGTAAAACATAGCTGCCCACATCTGGTGCTGACCCACACCCGGGACGATGATAGCCTCTCCCTTAGTCGCTTCCCACAGCTGTTCTATTACGAACTGTGGCTTTATCACCTTGTCGGAGTTTCTGTATGTGAGGGGGTGGAGCTTTTTCCACTTTTCTATCTGCTCAAGCCACTTCTTCCTCTCCTCCGGATAGAGAACCTTACCGCCCTGCTTTTTGAGCTCCTCAATGAGCTTCCTCAGGACGGTCTTCACATCACCGACTATGGGAACGTCAACGGTTATGTTCTTGGAAATGGACGCGGGGTCTATGTCTATGTGGATTATCTTCGCTTCGGGTGCAAACTCGTCTATCTTCCCCGTGACGCGGTCGTCAAACCTCGCACCTACCGCTATGAGGAGGTCCGAGTTGTAGACCGCCATGTTGGCGTAGTAAGTCCCGTGCATCCCGAGCATCCTGAGCGCGAGCGGGTGCGTCTCGGGAAAAGCGCCCTTCCCCTGCGTGGTTGTGGTTACGGGAATCTTCATCATCTCCGCGAGCTCAAGGAGTTCCTTTTGAGCCTCCGCGTTTACCGCCCCTCCTCCCACGTAAAGGACGGGGCGCTTTGCGGACATTATGAGCTGTGCAGCCTTCTTTATCTGCTGGGGATTTCCCTCGGTGTGAGGCTTGTAGCCCGGAAGGGCTCGCTTTACCTCCTCGTCGGAGGGTATGCTCACCTCCGCGAGCTGTTGTGTGATATCTTTTGGAAGGTCAACAAGAACGGGACCCGGTCTTCCCGTCCTCGCTATGTAAAAAGCTTCCCTCAAGATAAGCGGGAGCTCCTCTATACTCTTTACGAGGAAGTTGTGCTTCGTTATGGGACGCGTTATCCCGACTATATCAACCTCCTGAAAAGCGTCGTTTCCTATGAGATGAGTCGGGACCTGACCCGTTATCGCCACGAGGGGAACCGAGTCCATGTACGCGTCCGCTATGGGGGTGACCAAGTTGGTGGCGCCGGGACCGGAGGTTACCATAACCACGCCCACCTTTCCCGTCGCTTTTGCGTAGCCTTCCGCCATGTGTCCCGCGCCCTGCTCGTGGCGCGCGAGTATATGCTTAATGCCCCCGAGGCGGTAAAGGGCGTCGTAGACTTCCATTATCGCACCGCCCGGGAGACCGAAGATTACCTCAACGCCCTCCGCTTTGAGTGTCTCAATAACGATATCCGCTCCCTTTTTCGCAGACATTTCCTTTCAATACCTCCGCGAGAATTATTTATTTTAATTTGTTTAGTTTTGATTAATCTTCAATAGTATAAGACAGCTTTGTGATACAATACTTTCTCAGTAAGGACGCAGGAGGTAAGGTATGGCTACGCTGACCTATGAGGAAGCCCTTGAAATTCTCAAAAAACAGATAAAGGACTTTGAGCCCGAAGCGAAGATGGAAGAGGTCGGTGTCGTCTACTACGTCGGTGACGGTGTTGCGAGGGCTTACGGACTTGAAAACGTAATGGCTATGGAAGTGGTGGAGTTCCAAGGAGGACAGCAAGGGCTCGCGTTCAACCTTGAAGAGGACAACGTAGGTATTATCATCCTCGGTGAAGAGACGGGAATAGAGGAGGGGCACATAGTAAAAAGGACGGGAAGAATCCTTGACGCCCCCGTCGGGGAGGGACTAATCGGAAGGGTCATAGACCCCCTCGGAAATCCCCTTGACGGCAAGGGACCCATAAAGTATGAGTATCGCTCACCCGTTGAGAAGATTGCTCCCGGTGTCGTTAAGAGGAAGCCCGTCCACGAACCCCTCCAAACGGGTATAAAAGCGATAGACGCGATGATACCCATAGGAAGGGGTCAGCGTGAGCTAATCATCGGTGACCGCTCAACGGGTAAGACCACTGTAGCGATAGACACGATTCTCGCCCAGCGCGACAGCGACGTTTACTGTATATACGTCGCGGTAGGGCAAAAGAAGGCTGCGATAGCGCGTCTCGTTGAGCTCCTTGAGAAGGAAGGGGCTATGGAATACACGTGCGTAGTCGTCGCGTCCGCAGCGGACCCCGCGTCCTTGCAGTATCTTGCTCCCTTCGTCGGTTGCACGATAGGGGAGTATTTCCGCGACAACGGAAAGCACGCCCTTATCGTGTATGACGACCTGTCCAAGCACGCGGAAGCTTACCGTCAGCTTTCACTCCTGATGAGAAGACCCCCGGGACGTGAAGCTTATCCCGGTGACGTGTTTTACCTCCACTCTCGCCTACTTGAACGCGCGGCTAAGCTCAACGACGAGCTCGGAGCGGGCTCCTTGACCGCCCTTCCGATAGTAGAAACGAAGGCGGGTGACGTCGCCGCGTATATACCCACGAACGTCATCTCAATCACCGACGGTCAGATTTACCTTGAAGCTGACCTCTTTAACAAGGGTATCCGTCCCGCTATAAACGTCGGTCTTTCGGTTTCCCGTGTCGGTGGCGCTGCACAGATAAAGGCTATGAAACAGGTCGCGGGAACCCTCAGGCTTGAGCTCGCTCAGTTCAGGGAGCTTGAGGCGTTCGTTCAATTCGCTTCCGAGCTTGACAAGGCGACACAACAGCAGATAAACAGGGGTCTTAGACTCGTTGAGATGCTAAAGCAAGAACCCTACAACCCCATACCCGTTGAGAAGCAGATAGTCCTCATATACGCGGGAACGCACGGATACCTTGACGACATCCCCGTTGAGGCGGTCAGGAAGTTTGAGAAGGAGCTATACGCCTTCCTTGACAACGAGCGCCCCGACATACTTAAGGAAATCCGTGAGAAGCAAAAGCTTGACGAAGAGCTTGAGAGGAAGATAAGGGAGGCTCTTGACACCTTCAAACAAAGGTTCGTCCCCTGAGCCTCCTTCCCTTATAAAATCTTTTTTATGGGAAAGCCGAAGAACATATTCATCGGATGTAGCGGTTTTTCTTACAAGGACTGGAAGGGAACCTTCTACCCCTCTCATATCCCCGAGGGGGAGATGATTGTCTACTACGAGAAGTTTTTTGAAATCGTTGAGATTAACTACACATACTACTCAATGCCCCATCCTTATACCTTCCAGAGCTTCCTTGATAAGACAAAGCGCTTGCGCTTTTCTGTAAAAGCCCATCAGGTATTTACGCACGAAAGAAACTACACGAAGGAGGACGTTAAAGCTTTCTTGAGGGGGATAGAGCCTCTTTTGAAGGAGGAAAGGCGTTTCATAGCGCTCCTTTTTCAGTTTCCCGAGAGCTTCCGCTACACGCCCGAGAACTTGGAATACATAAAAAAGCTCTCTTTGGACTTTGCGGGGATAGAGCGCGTTA
>JAADEK010000075.1 GCA_013153455.1 Aquificota bacterium | reverse complement strand
GAAAAAATCTACACCCAATACAAGAAACAAAGACCCAAAGCCCCGGACCCCCTTAAGGTTCAAATACCGGTCATAAAGGAGCTTTTGAAACTCTCGGGCATACCGACGCTTGAAAAACCCGGGTATGAAGCGGACGACATAATAGCCGGAATCTCTCAAGAATTCCAAAAAAAAGACTTCTACATAAAGATATACACACCCGACAAGGACCTCCTCCAACTTGTCTCACAAAGGGTAATCGTAGTAAACCCAATGACGGGCGAGGTATTCACACCCAAAAAAGTAGAGGAAAAATTCGGCGTCCCGCCCGAGAAGCTCGCGGACTACCTCGCACTCGTGGGAGACAAAGTTGACAACATACCCGGACTAAAAGGTGTAGGCAAAAAAACCGCACTCTCAATACTGAAAACCTACGGGAGCGTTGAGGAAATACTAAAAAGATGGGAAGAATTCTCAAGAAAGTTCCCCCGAGCGAGCAAGGAAGAGCTTGAGATGTCATACAAACTCGTCAAACTCTACACGGACGCGGAACTAAAGCTAACGCACCAAGAGCTACAAATCAGGGAGCCAGACCTCCCAGCCCTCAAGGAAAAACTCCGAGAGCTTGAGATGAAAAGCCTCATAACGGAAGCGGAAAGGGTATTCAAAGCCCAAAAACAGGGCTCACTCTTCTGAAAGCTCCCTGAGTATACGCAAGTTCTCCCTGTCCATGTCCCCCTCTTTCGGCGTCTCTATACAGTAAGGAAGACGGGAAAAGTCCTCATCCCTCAGGAGATTACGAAAACCCTCAAGACCTATAAAACCCCTCCCTATATGCTCGTGGCGGTCCTTCCTTGAGCCAACGGGAACCTTGCTGTCGTTCGCGTGAACGAGGAAAACCCTCTCAAGCCCCACAAACCTATCCAATTCCTTCTTAAAGAAATAAAGACCCTTACGGGTGTTTATCTCATAACCGAAAGCAAAAGCGTGGCACGTATCAACGCAAACCCCCACCCGTGCCCCTCCGAGAGAACCGAGTATACGCCCGAGCTCACGAAAGCTCTTCCCTATTTCGCCCCTTCTTCCCGCGGTATTTTCAAGGAGGAGAAAAGTTCGCCTCGGCTCGTAGAGCGAAAAAACCTCCTCAAGCGAGCGAACGACGTTTCCTATACCCTCCTCCTCATCCCCGCATATACCCGGGTGAACGTTGTAAAATTGAATACCGAGCTCATCGCAGAGCCTCAGTTCCTCCGAAAGCGCCCGAACGGACTTCCTCCTCAGCTCCTCGTTCTTAGACGCGAGGTTAAAGACGTAAGGGGCATGAACGACAACCGGATACGAAAAGGAGGAAAGGAGAGAGCGAAACTCCTCCTTTTGCTTCCCGCTCGGCTCTTTCCACCTCCAAGAGCGTGGGCTCCTCAGGAAAAACTGAAAAACCTCCGCGTTGTAGTCTTTCGCTCTTTTGAACGTCTTCTCTATACCGCCCGCGGAGGAAACGTGAAGCCCGAAGAGAGCCATCAGGCGTGAACCTTCTGGAGTTTTAGCTCCTCCCTTATGGCGGAAAGGAGCCTCGCGAGAGCCTCCTCGTAGCTCCTCGCCTCTATCTTGGCGCCGGACGCGTATTTATGACCGCCTCCCCCGAGGCGCTCCGCAATCTTTCCCACGTTCACATCACCCTTAGCCCTCAGGGAAACCTTCCAGACCCCTTCCTCGGGCTTCTCTATGAGGGCGTAAGCTACCCTGACCCCCTCAATTGAGCGCGGGTAGTTCACAAGACCCTCGGTATCCTCATACGTCGTTCCCGTCTCATCAAGGAAACGCTTAAAGACCGTAACGCCCGCCACAAGACCGTTCTCGTGTAGCTGTAGCGTCTCAAGAACCCTCGCTATTAGCTTCATCTTGTTCGGCTTTTCACGCTCAAAGAACATCGTGTAAACGTAGTATGGGTCCGCACCCCAAGAGACGAGCTCCCTCGCGAGCTCAAACGTCTTTTCGGTCGTGTTTGAATACCTGAAAAAGCCCGTATCCGTCGCAAGACCCGTGTATATGCACGTCGCTATATCCTTGTCCATGGCGCTCTCGTCCCAGCTCTTTATAATCTCGTAAACGAGTGAAGCGGTGGCGGGAGCGTTCGGGTCTATGTAGTCGTGCATACCGTAAAACTCACCCCCTATGTGGTGGTCTATCCTTATCTTCTTTCCCACCTTTACGTCCGTCCCCGCTCTGTAAAAGCCCGAAGCGTCAACGATGATACCAACATCGTAAAACCTGTCGTCGGGCTTAATGACCTCCTGCGCACCGGGCAGGAAATCAAGCATGTGAGGAACCCCGTCCTTTGAAGCTATGTAAACCTCTTTACCCTTTTTCTTCAGGAACTTGTAAAGGGCGAGACCGCTACCGAGGGCATCACCGTCGGGATTTTCGTGTGTGATTATCAGTATTGAGCCGTTTGTGTTTCGGAGAAATTCAACGAGAGGGATACTTCTCTTCACCATCTTTTAATCCCTCCAGAGGGATTAATATAATGAAAACATTTATCAGGTGATATGATTTTTTCAGGACTCACACTCAAAGAGTCTCTCCCCCGCGTTTATGGAAACCTCAAGCGTTTTAGCAAGCCCCTCAAGGACGCGCGTGATGTCCCGCGACGAGAGCTGAAGGCTTTCAAGGGAGTTCTCTATCTCCTCAAGGACTTCCTCAAGCTTCTCAAGTATCGGCTTGTTCTCAACCCTTAGGTTCTCAAGGAAAAAGGGGGCGTATCTCTCAACCGCGGGAAGGAGCAAAGAAACCAGCGAAAGGCTCTCGGAAGAGAGCATAAGAGCCTCCTCCTTCAGGTCTTTTTCCTGAACGTCCTCAAGCTCGGAAAGAATTAGCGAAACGAGGCGGAGGTCCGCGCTTATGCGCTTGAGGGTTTCTTGAACGCTCGTGAGCGTTTCGGGTGTGTATTTGGGAAGGCTTACGAGGTATGTCGTTGCGACCTTTTGTTGGAACTCAATCTCTTCCTCAAGGCGCGACAAAAGAAGCGGAAGGGGGTAAAGCTCCATAATGGTTTATAAATTATAAAGCCCCGAAGAAGGGGGCAGGAGGAAAATCAAGAAACGGAAGAAAAGGAGAGCTTATACTCTTCAACAAGCTCCGTGTAGTCGTCAAACCAGTGGGCTTTTGGGTTCCTCTTGTAGACCATGAACTTGCCCCTGTTTTCTGGGTCCGCGGCGCGGTGGTAGCGGAAAAATACGTGTTCTTCCGTCCTTCCGAGTATCTCTATCTTGCCCGTCTCGTGAGACATCACAAACCTCACCCTCGCGGCGAGACCCGAAACCTCCGCCCTTACGCTCTCAACGAGGTCTATCCCCTCCTCAACGGGAACCGAGTAGGCTTTGTTCCCCGCGGTCGGTCTGCACTGAAATAGGTAATAGGGAGGAACTCCTATAAAAGACAGCTCCTCAAGGAGCTCCTTTAGCGTTTCTGGGTTGTCGTTTATGCCCCTCAGGATTGGGGTCTGGTTTGTGAGCGTTGTTCCGGTCTTTTGAACGAGGGTTATCGCTTCACGCGCTTCGCCCGTAAGCTCCCTCGGGTGGTTGAAGTGGTTCATAAGGTAAAGCTTTTTACCCGTTTGTGTGTTGAACCACTCAAAGAGTTTCAGGAGTTCCTCGTCCTCAAGAACCCTGAAGGGGTTTACCGCGAGCATCTTTGAGCCTATGCGGACTATCCTCACGTGCGGTATATCCGCCAGAGCCTTCAGTATCTTCTCAAGCTTAAAGGTAGCAAGTATCAGGGGGTCTCCGCCCGTAAGGAGGACGTTGTTTATCTCCGGATGGTTTCTTATATACTCAAGTCCTTCCGAGACGTCCCTCGCAACCTCGTCGTTGTCGTTCATAAAGAGCCTTTTGCGGAAGCAAAACCTGCAGTATATACCGCAAACGTCGGTAACGAGGAGGAGGGCTGTGTCGGGGTATTTGTGCTCAAGCCCGTGAACCTTCGTATACTTGCTTTCGTTTGAGGCGTCAAGCCTTCCCCAGACCTCAAGCTCTTCCTCCGTGGGTATGACGATTCTGCGTATCGGGTCTTGGGGGTCTTCCCAGTTTACGAGGGAGTTGTAGTAGGTGTTAGTCCTGAAGGCGAACTTTTCCGTGACCTGCTTTAGTTGTTCCCTCTCTCCTCTTGTTAGGTTCTCCACCCTTTCTATGTTGGTTATGTATTTGACCTTTCTCTTCATTCTCACCTCCTTTTCGGGATTTTTGGGAGGAAACTTAAGCGGATAAGGAGCGGTATTGAGCGGTGCTTTCTTTAATCTAACCTTACGCGGTTTGAATTTCAAGTTTATATAATATTAGCTTCAGTTATGAGGTTTTTTATACTCGGAGCGGGGCGCTGGGGTGTGGCTCTCGCGACACACTTTTCACGTTTGGGGCACGAGGTAGTCCTCTACGACATAAACGAGGAAGTTGTAGAGAAGTTAAACAGGGGTATTCATCCTTATATAGAAGGTATTGTTCTTAAAAATGTGAGGGCAACGACGGATTTGGAGGAGTTGTCCGAGTTTAACGATATCGTGTGTGCACTTCCCGCTCAGGTCGTGGGGGATATAGTTAAAAGGGTTGACCTGAGGGGTAAACGCTTTATATCCGCGTCAAAGGGTATAGACCACAAGAACCTAAAGCGTATATCCCAGATAGTGAAGGAAGCTCAAGAAGGTGTGAGCTTTTTCGTCCTTTCGGGACCCTCCTTTGCGAAGGAGGTTTCCCTCGGTCTTCCGACCGCTTTGGTTCTCGGTTATGAGGACAGAGGGGAGGCTCAGGAGCTACGGGAAGCGCTTGAGTCGGAAAACTTCCGCGTTTATCTCAACAGCGATGTCGCGGGTGTTGAGCTCGGGGGGGCTTTGAAGAACGTTATAGCCATAGCGGTCGGGCTTTCGGACGGTCTTGGGTATGGGCACAACGCGAGAAGCGCGCTCATCACGCGCGGTATACACGAGATGGCGAGGATAGGGGAGGCTCTCGGAGCGAGGAGGGAAACCTTTTTCGGTCTTTCGGGGGCGGGTGACCTGATACTTACCTCAACCTCCGACCTTTCAAGGAACAGGCGTTTTGGTTTCCTGCTGGGGAAGGGCTACAGCGTTGAGGAAGCTCTCTCGGAGATTTCCCAAACGGTTGAGGGTATAAAAACCGCGCAAGCGGTCTTTAAGATTTTGGAAGAAAAAGATATAGATGCTCCGATATGCAGGGGTGTTTACGAGGTCGTGTCCGGAAAGGACCCTAAGTCTGTTTATCCTCGTTTTTTTGAGAGCAATCCGGGGGAGGAATTTCCCCCATGATTTCGTCCTCTTTGTATAGCTCCCCGTAGTAGTAATACTCGTTGCAATTCTCACAATACCAGATTCCGCCCCCGCAACACTCAACCACAACCAAAAAGGAGTTGCATTTCGGACACCTTTCTTCCATCTTCAGCTAAAGAGCGAACTCACTGACGCGCCCTCGTGAACGCGCCTTATCGCTTCCCCTATTAGGGGAGCTATTGAGACTATCTCAAGTTTGTTGAACTTCTTCTCGTATACGGGGAGTGTGTTTGTGACAATCACGCGCTCTATAGGTGAGTTTGTGAGTCTGTCTATGGCGGGTCCGGAGAATATGCCGTGCGTTGCGCACGCGATGACGCGCTTTACCCCTTTGTTTATGAGTATGTTAGCCGCTGCGGTAAGCGTTCCCGCGGTGTCTATGATGTCGTCTATGATTATCGCTTCCTTTCCTTCAAGCTCTCCGACGACGTCCATTACTTCCGCTTTGTTGGGTTCGGGTCTTCTCTTTAGTATCACTCCTATTCCGCAACCGAGTTTATTCGCGAGGTCTCTCGCCCTCTTTACACCGCCAGCGTCGGGTGAGACTACTATGGGGTTCTCAAGGACGAGGTTCTTCCTTATGTAGTCGTAAAGGACGGGTATCGCGGTAAGGTGCTCAACGGGTATGTCAAAGAAGCCTTGTATTTGGGGAGAATGGAGGTCAACGACGATTATGCGGTCCGCCCCGACGGTTTGTATAAGGTCCGCGAGCGCTTTTGCGCTTATGGGTGTTCTGGGTTTGTCTTGGCGGTCTTGCCTGCCGTATGCGTAGTAGGGGACGACCGCGGTTATCTCTTTGGGAGATGAGCGCTTGAGGGCGTCAAGCGTGAGGAGTAGCTCCATTATGTTGTGGTTCACGGGGTTTGAGAGGGAAGCTATGACGTATACGTGGTATCCCCTGACGCTTTCGTTTATTTGAACCCTTATCTCACCGTCGGAGAAGGTTGTGATGAGCGTGTCGGTGAGTCTGAGACCGAGGTATCCCGCTATTTCTTCCGAGAGGGGTCTGTTTGAGTTGCATGCGATAAGTTTCAGTCCGTTCATGGGGTTTTAGTGGCTGGGGCGCCAGGACTCGAACCTGGAACCCCCGGATCCAAAGTCCGGTGCTCTGCCAGTTGAGCTACGCCCCAAGCCCTTCCAATTAATATATTTTACACAAGCGTTTCCTTCTTTCAACTCCTTGGACTTAGACCCCGCAGGGGTAATATTATGTTAATATGGAGTTCTTCTTCTTTATTGACGTTTACGCGGATAGGGAGTTGATTGATTACTACATCGTTACCTTCAAGCTCAAGGACCTCTCCTCGGTTGAGACGACGGGTCAGCAGGGTAAGCTCTACATAAGGCGGGTAAAGGACTGGGAGAAGTTCAAGAGGGACGCATACGATATAGTCCTTTACGAGCTCGGGGACGAGATTGACCGCTTTTCGGACATCCAGACCGCCCTCAGGGAAGCCTACAGGATAGCGATAGGTGAGGCGGTTCGCAGGGGTGCAAAGAGGATAACGCCCGCGATAGGATTCGGGAACCCGCCCCCCGACGTTGTGGAGAAGGTTTATCCCGAGAAGTTGGAATTTGAGAAGTTTCCCGAAGACCTTGACGCCTTCCTTGACCGTATAGTGAGGGAGACGTTTATGGAGCCGACTCAAGAGGGTTCAAAGGATGACGACGAAATCCCTTTCTGAGCTCCTCCGTGAGCTTACCCCGAGGCGTGTTGTTGAGGAGCTGAACAAATACGTTATAGGTCAGGAAGAGGCGAAGAAGGCGGTCGCGATAGCGCTCAGGAACCGCTGGAGGCGTCAGCGTCTTCCCGAAAGCCTTCGCAACGAGGTGGTTCCCAAGAACATACTCATGATAGGTCCCACGGGTGTGGGAAAGACGGAGATAGCCAGAAGGCTCGCGAGCCTCATAAAGGCTCCCTTTGTTAAGGTTGAGGCTACGAAATACACCGAGATAGGTTACGTGGGGAGGGACGTTGAGAGTATGGTGAGGGAGCTTGTTGAGGTCTCATACCAGATGGTTAAGCAGGAAAAGGTAAAGGAGGTAAGGGAGAGGGCGAGAAGGCTCGCGGAGGAGAGGCTCCTTGATTATCTGGTTCCGCACCAGTTTACGAGCTTCGGGATACGGGGAACTCAGGACCACTCAAAGCGGGAGGAGTTGAGGGAGAAGCTCAGGAGGGGTGAGCTTGACGAGAGACTCGTTGAGATTGAGGTAAAGGAGAAGGTCGTTCCGATGGTCGGGGTAGCGGGACCCCCGGGTCTTGAGGAGCTTGAGAACCAGCTGAAGGAGATGCTTTCGGGTCTTTTTCCCTCAAAGAGGAGGAGAAAGGTAAAGGTAAAAGAAGCCCTTCAGCTCCTTGAGCAGGAGGAGGCGGAGAAGCTCATAGACCACGAGGAGGTAGCGCGAGAGGCTATAGAGAGGGCGGAAAACTACGGGATAATCTTCATAGACGAGATTGACAAGATAGCGGTAAAGACGCCGGGCGCGGGACCGGGTGTTTCACGCGAGGGTGTCCAGAGAGACCTCCTTCCCATTCTTGAGGGAACAACCGTAAACACCAAATACGGACCCGTCAGGACGGACCACATACTCTTTATAGGCGCGGGTGCCTTTCACATGGCAAAGCCCTCGGACCTCATACCCGAGCTTCAGGGACGCTTTCCCATAAGGGTGGAGCTAAAGCCCCTGACGCGCGAGGACTTCAAACGTATACTCGTTGAGCCGAAGAACGCCCTCACGAAGCAGTATATTGAACTCCTCAAGACCGAGGACGTTCACCTTGAGTTTACGGAGGACGCGATAGACGAGATAGCCCGCATAGCGGAAGAGATAAACGCAAAGACCGAAAACATCGGTGCGAGGAGACTCCACACCGTCATGGAGAAGCTCCTTGAAGATATCTCCTTCAACGCACCGGAGATGGCTGGGCAGACAATCATAATAGACGCTAAGTTCGTGAGGGCGAAGCTCGGTGAGCTTGTTAAGGACGAGGAGCTAAGCAGGTATATTCTCTAAGCCTGCGGGCTTTAGTTTGCTTATCCCGTGCTGTGTTTTTTGCCAGTAAAAGGGTTTCACGAAAAGCTCGTAAAGGGCTTTGTATGCGGCTATGCTGTGAAGAACCCAGTATACGGGGTTGAGGAGAGCGTAGGGAAGGAGGTTGTAGTAGCGACGCTTGAAGACCGCGAGCATTGAGAGGTAAATGGCGAGGAAGTTTCCCATAAAGAGGTTAAACAGGGCTGTGTAGAGGACAAAGGGGGGAAATATGGGCTCAAGTGCGTAGGTTCTGGTTATGAGCCAATAGGCGAACATAACCCACATAATCGGGTTCACGAGAAACATAACAGGTGTCCCGCCGATGAGGAGCTGAAAGCTCATAAAACCCCTGAACCCGATTCTCTTCAAGAGTTTGTAGGGGTGTCTCATGTGAACGAGCCACGTTTGCATGTAGCCTTTTATCCAGCGGGAGCGTTGTCTTATCCAGTTCCCGAGCTTTGTGTTTGCTTCCTCGTATGTCGTTGAGTCTATGACCCCTACCTTGTATCCGCGCTCAAAGGCGCGAACCCCGAGGTCAGCGTCCTCGGTGACGTTGTAGGGGTCCCAGCCCCCGAGCTCCCTGAGTTTTTGGGTTATGAAGTGGTTGCTCGTTCCCCCGAGGGGTATAATCATCTTGAGCCTGTGAAGACCCGGGAGCATGTAATCAAACCAGTATGAGTATTCAAGTGTAAACATCCTCGTCAGGAAGTTCTCATCCCTGTTGTAGAAGTTGAGGGCAGCCTGAAAGCATATGTAGTCTTTCGGAAAGTAGTTGAAGGCTACGATTGCTTTTTTGAGTTGTGTTTTTTCCGGTATGTCCTCCGCGTCGTATATGACCAAATACTCTCCCCTCGCGAAGAAGAGTCCGTAATTGCAGGCTTTTGGTTTTGTCCTCGGCTCGGAGGGTGGAATCTTTATGATTCTCCAGTTGGCGGGTAAGTTTTGCCTTTCTACCGCCTCTATGGTTTCCTTGTCGTCTTCCTCAAGGAGGAAAAGAACGTCAAGTTTGTGCGCGGGGTAATCCAGAGCCTTCAGGGCTTTCACGAGGTATGGTATCACCTCCGGCTCCTTGTATGCGGGGACGAGTATCGTATACATGGGAAGGTTTCTCTCATCAAGGCTTTTGAGTAGCTCGTCCTCAACCCGAAACTCTATCTCGGTAAAGGTTCCCGCTACGCTCACGACGAACTTAAATAAGTTCACCGAGAGGTAAAAAACCTGAACGAGGAGGTTCAGGAATATGAGCGTCGGTAAGGGTTGGAACGTAAGCGAGACAGCGAGAAGAACGAGTGAGATATACATAAAAAGGAGCTGTCCGCGCGTAAAGACGCGCTTTGCTGAGTCGTCGGGGGACATGTAAAAGAGCCCGTTCACAGCCCTATCAACGATTACGTCGTTAAATAGCTTTCTGAGAACCTCCATCAGGTCAAGGTCTGTGATTACGAAGACCCTGACCTCCTTTACATCCTCGGGCTTGAAGTGCTTTTCAAGAAACTCGTAAAACTTCTTACCGCAGGGGTATGAGGTGTATACGTAGAGTATCCCGTTTTCAAGGCGTGCGGGTATTATCTCGTAGCGAAGAAGCTCCTCGGGGTCAAATCTTTTTATGAACTTCTTGTCTATGTTCCTGAGGACTTCCCTTTGGTCTTCAACAAAGGGAAGCCCGTAGTGCTCCGCGAGAACCTTGAAGAAGGATACCCTGTCAACGTATCCGAGGCTCGCGAGTATCCAACCGAGTCTCCCTCCGTATCTCTTTTGATACTCAAGGGCTTCCTTTAGTTGTTCCTCGGTGAGGAGTCCCTTCTTTATAAAGAGCTCACCTATCCGTTCAGAAGAAGAACCACACTTGAGAGTAAACGCTACTCCCGTCACCCGTCATCCTCCCCCAAAGGGCGTCAAGGTATCCTATCTGTATCCATAGCCTGCCGAGTCTAAGGGCTACGGTGAGGTCGTTCTGAAGGAGCTTATAGTCGGGCTCAACGGTTACGTTCTTTCCTATCCTCTTTACAGTTCCGTTCCCGAGTCCGTAGTGAATCTCAAGCGTGTTCATAAGGATTACCCAGTTCACGGGCTTTAACCCTATCCTCCAGTAGCCCCTTAACTGCTCCGAGGGGTATCCCGCGTAATACCGAAAGCCCGCTCCCCCTTCGGTCCAACCTTTACTAAAACCGTAACCTCCCAGAAGCATAGCTTCAGCGCCGACCCTGCCGTATCCGAGACGGAGGTCGTCGTTTATTGAGTAGCCCGTCGGGATAATACCGGTGAGCTTCAGGGACGCAACCCCCGCTCCCCTCTGGTAGAGTTTCCTCTGGAGTCCGAGCTCAAGGTCGGAAACACCGCTCGTGCTTGATGAGCCACACTCAAGGTCCTGATAGGGGATTTTCCCGAAAATCGTCGTCCTTGAGCTGAGTCCGAACTCACCGTATAGCGCCAGCTCCCTCTTTTTGAACGTGCAACCTATGGGCTTTTTGTTCCCGTCGTTGTCCCAGTAATTGGTAGCCTCGTAGTAGTAGAACTGTGTGCTGAGAAATAGCTCACCTTCTTCCCTTCCCCACGGGTTTGCGAGCGCTATGCCCGCGCCCAGAACCGCAAGAAGTTTTCTCATCTGTTCCTCCTCCAAAGAAGGAGTATAAGGAAAGTTATAAGACCAATGGTCAAGAAAAGCAGGACGTAGCGGTAGCGTGAGATAAGCTCAAGTAAGGGGTTCTTTTTCTGAATTTCAACCCTTTGGCGCTCGGGAAGTGTGAAGTTAAAGACACCCTCCTCGTGAACTATCACCGCGTTTCCCTCCATACCGCTCAGGAAATCAAACCGTAAAAACTTGAGCGTTTCCTTCTTTGGGTGTCCCGCTACGCCGACAAAGAGCGCACGCCTGCCCCCCACGTCCCCGACCTGAAGGACTATAAAGTCGTAATTCGCCTTTACGCTCCATAGGGTCCTTCCCGTATACGGGTCGTATACCCTCACACCCTCGTCGTAAAGGAGGGGAAAAGAGCCGTAATGAAGCTCCTCAAACCTGTCAAGGATAACGAGCCAGTCGGTCTGGGGGGATTCGGTCGGGCTATCGGAGGAACGCCACACCTCAACCCTCGGGTTTAGATACCCGAGGTTCTTAAAGAACTCCGTTACCAGCTCCTCGGGAACACCTTCTCCTATGTAGAGGGCTACGCTTCCCTCAAGGGATGAGAGGTAATCCCTTACCCTTTTTGGGTATTCACCCTTTCCTTTTGTGATGAGAACGGAATCGTCCCAAAGCGTGAAGTAAGCGTCGGGTATCGTTCCCCTGCAAAAGCCTTCTTCCGGCACGTATGCAAAGACGACCGTCAGGGTGTTTAAGCCCTTCCTAAGCTCGTCCGCGGGGAGTTCTAAGAGTCTCTCCGAGCGCCCGAAGCCCGAAAGCTCCTCATACCATATGAGCGCGTTGTTGAGGAGAACCGAAATCCAAGCTCCCCCTCCTTCGGGAGCACCCCACGAAAACCTCAGGAGAACCTCCCCCTTCCTCTGGGGTCCGAAGAAAAAGGGTATTGAGTATACAGCTTTTCCCCAGCCCCTGTGGGTTTGGGTTCTAAAGCCGAGATTTGCAAAGCTCACCGCCCCCCTCTCCTTTGTTATCTCAAGAAAGCTCGCCCTCGCGCTTTGCGTAAGGAGATAAAAATCCTCCTTCTTCAGTAGAAATTCCGCGGGAAGCTCAAGCTCATCCCCTACCAAGCGAGCTTCCCCCCTCACTATCCTCACCTTCTTTCCCTCACCGAAGCGAAGGTTGTAGAGGTTATACCTCCTGTAGAGGGAAGCGAGGTAATAAGAGAAACGGGCGAGCTCCTTTTTCTCCCCTTCTACCTCAAACCTCGGTTTGTAGTCAAGTAAAAAGTCCCTTATCGTGTCGGGAAGTTCGTCCTTTAGCTCAACGTAAATCGCGCTCTCCCTCAGAATTACAGCCCAGAGGGAGGAGTTTAGGGCGTCGCATATGTCTTCCGGTTCGTATAGGTGAAAGTCAAGCGCAAGCTCAACGAAATGCCTGCCTTCCTTCGGTTTGAAGGGAAGCTCAACGCTGAGACTCCCTCCCGTTTTGTGGAGCGGGATACTTTCTTTAGCTACTCCGTCAACGAGGAGAACGAGTCGTGAATCTTTAGGGAGTTGCTTCGGAACCCGAAGGAGGAAGACCGCCCTACCTTCCTTAAGCTCTGGAAGAACGGGGAAGTAAAACGTGTAACGAACACGCGCACCCTCAAGGAGCACGTCGTCCGTAAAGCCGAGCTCCTCAAGCGTAAGACGAACACTCCAAGGCTTTTTCGTCACGGGTATACTCTTTCTCTCCGTCTTTTTGAGGCTCGTGATTATCCTCTTTTCGTCGTATATACACCTCACAAAGAGGGCGGAAAGACCGAGTTCCCTCAACGTCCTTCTGAGTTTCCTCGCCTCTTCCCTTGAGCGGAAAAAGCCCGCCCTCACGACGTAGTAATCCCCTATCTTCTCTACCCTCAGGAGCGGGAGGTTGTAGTCCTTTAGCCTCTCAAACGCGGAGCGAGCCACCTCAAGCTTCTTAGAGGAAAGAAACTGAAAACAGTATCCCTCCTCCTGAGAAAAGGCAAGCGTAAACAAAATGAAGAAACTAAGAGCACCTAAAAACCTTAACATTTTCCACCTCCCCGTAGTAGAAACACCCGTCAAGGAAGTCCCTGACGCTTTCTTTGTAATTCGCAAACAGGTCGTCCCTCGGATAGAAGGTCTTCACGAGAGCCCAATCAACGTTCCCCTTAAGCGAGAAAAGGAACGTGTAGTATTCGGACCTGTAGGGCAGGATAAGACGGGAGGGCTCATCAACGAAAAGGACCGCGGGATACAGCCCCTCGTCGTCCATAAAGACGCTCCCCTCAAGTGAGTTCACAAACTCACCCACCTTTCTGTATGTAAGGAGGTTTCTCTCAAATTCCCTTCCCGTGAGGGCTTTTACGAAGTTCCTCTCGGTTTTGTCCGGTGTAAAGAGAAAGAGGAGGTTCAAAAGTATAAGGTAAAGGATTAGGAAAAGTCTCGCGCTTTTTCTTGAGAGGTTCATACCCATAACGAGAAAGAGCGCAAACAGAAAAAGGGGTGAAACTCCGAAATCCGTGAGCTCCTTCACCGGATTGAAGTAAAAGAGTGAAAGGAGGTAAAAGATGGGTATAGCCCAAAAGAGCCTATACCCGCGCATGAAGAAAAAGCCAACCAGATACGCAAGGAGTCCTATCACGTGAACCGCGTGGGGTTTTGCCTTCGCGGACCAAAGGAGTGCGAGCGTAGGTATGTGCTCCCTCAAAAAGTAAAGAGCATCTCCCTTAAATACGTAGTTTATGAACGAGTAAAAGAAGAGGAAAAAGACGTAGGGGAATAAAAAGACGAAAGCGAAGCTAAGGCTTTCCCTCAGTGCCCTACCGCTCAGGAGCAGAGCTATAAGGAAGTAAGGAAGTAGGCTTATCGTTGAGAAGTCTATGAAGAACGT
>JAADEK010000058.1 GCA_013153455.1 Aquificota bacterium | reverse complement strand
CGTAAAGCCGGAAGAGGAGCTTTTCGTCCTTGAGAGTCTTACGCTCCACTACCCGAAGGCTTTCCGCGCGGGGTTTTCCCTTTCACTTGAGAACTACGACCACGAGTTTTGGAAAAACGTCTTTAGGAAGGAGGTAATCACCGAGGCGGACGCTATAAATATACTCGCGGAACTCTCCTCATTAAGACTCCTCAGGGCTCAACTCGCATACACCGACGAGGGTTTTAAGGAGAGGTTTATAGAGGTTGAGGCAAGGGAGAGGGGGATGACACCCGAGGAGTTTCGGGCATACCTCATCTCGGAGCTGAAAAAGAAGAGCCAAAGAGCGGACAACGAGTTTGAGAGGGAGCTATACGAAGCCCTTGCCCGATTTTTAAAAGAAGGGAAAGAGATAGTTATATCCGTAAATCCCGAAAGACCCGTCCCCCTTCGTGAGATATTCATAACAGCCACGCTGACAAAAGACGCAAGTGCGCTTATATCCCTACTCAAGCCCTCAGTAGTCGTTCGCTGAGAAGAAGAAGACTCCTGTGGGCGAGAAGCTCGTCGTAGTGCCCGAGACCGGAAAGATACCTCCCTTCGCCCCCCGTTATCACAACGAAAAGCTCCTTTGTGTAGCGCTCGCTCCAGAGCTTGACCACCTTCTCAACGAACGCGATACTTTCGTTGAGTATACCCCCGAGGACGCACTCCTCCGTTGAGCGCCCGAGCTCAATCGGGTAAAACTCGCCCTCAATAGGGGGTATGCCCTCCGCGAGGGAGGTAAGGCTCGTGAGCTTCTTCCCGAGTCCGAGCGTTATAAATCCCCCTTCGTGAACACCTTCAACGACCAAGTCCAAGACGAGAGCTGTTCCCGCGCTGATGACGACCGAGTTTCTCGCGTAGAGCGCGCTCGCGCCAAAGGCGAGGAGTCTCCTGTCGTCCCCGAGCGCGCCGGGGTTTTTGTAGCGGGTCTTTATAGGTATCTCTTCTCCTTCAAGGAGTTTGAGGAGGGGAAAGGTGTTTAGGAGGAGTTCCTTTGCGCTCTTTTTCACGCAAACCCCGAGGGCTGGGAGTTTTATGGGTTTCATTCTTTTAAGCTCACCGTAGGTGAGCTTCTTGTATGAGATTAATTTATTGTTCTTCCAGAGGGCTATATCAACGCTCGTGTTTCCCGCGTCAATCGTAAGGAGTTCTTCACTCATCGGGGCTACCGTATCCGCCTCCTCCGGGTGTTTCTATCCTGAGCCTATCCCCTTTCTTTAGTTTTGCGGTGAACTTTGAGGGCATCTCTTTCCGTCCTTCCTTTGTGATTACGATGTTCTTTCCGGGTTTTCCGGGTTTTCCGCGGAAGAGTCCCCACGGTGAGAGCTTCCTCCTCTCGGAAAGAACGGTTATCTCAACGTCGGTGAGGAATTCATACTCCCTTACGATGCCGTCCCCTCCTTTCCACCTTCCCGAGCCTCCCGAGCCTTTCCTTACCTCGTAGCGTGTTACGAGAACCGGGTAGTGGTGCTCAAGGGCTTCTACGGGTGTGTTCAGTGTGTTCGTCATATGTGAGTGAACCGCGCTCTCCCCGTCGTATTGATAGCCCGCTCCCATGCCTCCCCCTATGGTCTCGTAGTAGGCAAAGGGTTCTCCCGTTTTCGGGTCTTTCCCTCCCACGCTTACGTTGTTCATCGTCCCCTGACTTGCGGAGGGGATTTTTTCGGGGAGGGCTTTTGATAGGGCGCCGAGGACGACGTCAACTATGCGTTGGGAGGTTTCAACGTTTCCCGCAACTACCGCGCTCGGAAAGAGGGCGTCAACGACGCTACCTCTCCTCGTGATGACGCGTATTGGTCTGTAGCATCCTTCGTTAGGGGGTATGTCCTTTCCGAGAACCGCGAGTGTGCAGTAGTAGACCGCGGAGAGTGTAATCGCCCTTACCGCGTTTATCGCTCCGGGTGTTTGGTCGTCCGAGGCGGTGAAGTCAAATGTGAGTGTGTCATTTGAGACCTCAAGCCTTAGGCGTATGGCTACGTTCTCGTTTCCCTGCCCGTCGTCCTCCATGTAGTCCTCAAACTCGTAAACGCCGTCCGGTATGCGTTTTATGCGCTCCCTCGTGAGCTTTTCCGAGTAGTCAAGCAGGGCGCGGGAGAAGTAAAGAACCCTCTCAAGTCCTTCCCTCTTTATGAGTTCCTTTATCCTTTTTATCCCGGTTATGTTTGCCATTATCTGCGCCCTGAAGTCTCCTTCCCTCTCTTCGGGTGTCCTTACGTTCCTTAGGAAGAGTTTCATAAAGTCTTCGTTCAGTTTCCCTTCTTTGAGGAGCTTTATGGGGGGTATGATTACGCCCTCTTGGAATATGCTCGTTGAGAGGGGCATTGAACCCGCGGAAGCACCGCCGACGTCCGCGTGGTGCGCCCTGTTTGCTACGAAAAACAGAAGCTCACCCTCGTAAAAGACGGGCGCAACGAGCGTTATATCGGGAAGGTGTGTTCCCCCGAAGAAGGGGTCGTTCAGGACAATCATATCCCCCTCTTTCAGGTCATCAAAGGCTCCGAGGGCGCTTTTTACGGATTCGGGCATTGAGCCGAGGTGAACGGGTATGTGCGACGCTTGGGCTATGAGGTTGCCTTCCTTGTCAAAGAGTGCGCAGGAGAAGTCCCTCCTTTCCTTTATGTTGGGTGAGAAGGCGGTTCTTTGGAGAACCTTTCCCATCTCTTCCGCAACGGAGGAAAAGGCGTTCTTGAAGACTTCCATAAGGAGCTGGGTTTTTCCCATCTTGACACCCCGAAGGGGTATTTATACAATAATATATTGGCACTTGTGATATAGCTGGCGTAGCTCAGTCGGCAGAGCGCGGGATTTGTAATCCCGTGGGCGCGGGTTCGAGTCCCGCCGCCAGCTTGGAATTGGGGCAGGTGTAAGGAGGGGTGGCCGAGCGGCCAAAGGCAGGGGACTGTAAATCCCCCGGGCGTCCGCCCTGCGCAGGTTCGAATCCTGCCCCCTCCATACTAAAGCGGGCGTAGCTCAGTTGGTAGAGCAGCGGCCTTCCAAGCCGCAGGTCGCG
>JAADEK010000024.1 GCA_013153455.1 Aquificota bacterium | reverse complement strand
AAGCTCTCGGGAGAGGCTTTTGCGGGGGACAAGGGCTACGGTATAGACCCCGAATTCCTTGAGTATATAGCTCACGAGATAAAGAGCGTTTACGACCTCGGGGTTCAGCTCGCGATAGTCATAGGCGGTGGGAATATATTCAGGGGATTTGAGGGGCAGGAGCTCGGTATAGACAGGGCGACCGCGGACTACATGGGTATGCTCGCGACGGTTATAAACGCCCTCGCGCTTCAGTCCGCGCTTGAGAATCACGTGAAGCTCCCGACGCGCGTCCTTTCCGCCATAGAGATGAGACAGATAGCGGAACCCTACATAAGAAGGCGCGCCATCAGGCACCTTGAGAAGGGAAGGGTTGTTATATTCGCGGGGGGAACGGGAAACCCGTTCTTTTCCACCGATACCGCTGCTGCTCTGAGGGCTGCGGAAATCGGGGCGGAGGTTCTCATAAAGGCGACAAAGGTGGGAGGTATATACGACAAAGACCCCCAAAAGCACCCCGACGCGGTTCTCATAAGGGAGATAAGCTACCTTGAGGTGATAAACAAGGGGCTGAAGGTTATGGACCACACCGCGCTCACGCTCTGCAAGGAGAACAAGATTCCTATAATAGTCTTAAATATTAGAGAGAGGGGGAATCTGAGGCGCGCGGTTCTCGGTGAGCAGGTAGGCTCCGTCATAAGGGGGTAAGGCTATGGTTCAGGAGATTGAGGATATCTTCAAGGAAGCGGAAAGGGATATGAAGAAGGCGGTTGAGTATTACAAGGGTGAGATAGCGGGTCTGAGAACCGGAAGGGCTTCAACCGCACTCGTTGAGGAGATAAAGGTTGATTACTACGGTTCAAAGGTTCCGATAAAACAGCTCGGGACTATCTCCGTTCCTGAGCACAACCAGATAATGATTCAGCTCTGGGACCAAAACGCTGTCTCCGCGGTTGAGAAAGCTATACGCGAGGAGCTGAACCTAAACCCAACGGTTCAGGGAAACGTCGTTAGGGTTACACTGCCCCCGCTTACGGAGGAGCGAAGGCGTGAGCTCGTTCGGCTCCTTCACAAGCTCACGGAAGAGGCGCGCGTCCGCGTCAGGAACGCGAGAAGGGAAGCAAAAGACCTCATTGAGGAGCTTGAGGGTGTTTCTGAGGACGAGAAGAAGCGCGCGCTTGAGCGCCTTCAGAAGCTCACGGACAGGTATATAGACGAGCTAAACCGCCTCATGGAGGCTAAAGAGAAGGAGATAATGAGCATATGAGGGACTGGTATATACTCGGGGGTTTTGTCCTTCTGTTGCTCGTCGGTGTTTGGGGCTATCACTTTCTGAAGGAAAGGAGGGAAGAGGAATTAAAGAGGCTTTCTTACAAGGTTTACCTCTTTGAGAAGGGGAGTCTCCCAAAAGAGCAAGCCTTGGAGGAGCTAAGGGGGACGCCCTTTTTCCCCTACGTTCTTGCTCTTTCGGGAGACCACCGGCAGGTTCCCGAACTTTTAAAGGATAAGGATTTTAAGAAGTTTTACACGGAAAGGGTTCTCGCGGACGAATACGAGAGGGAGAACTTTTCCGAGGTAGTCCGAAAGGCGGAGGACTTTCGCAAGGAGGACTTTAACTTTCCTTCCGTAAAGAGCCTTGAGGCTTTTTCTTACGAGAAGCTCGGGAAGGGGGATAAGGCTCTCGGTATTTGGTCTATGCTCGCTCAGGAGTTTCCGGGGACGTATTTCGGGAACCTCGCGACGCTAAAGCTTTCTCTCCTTAAGGGGGAAAGATGAGGGTTTTGTTTGCTCTTTTGCTTGTTTTCGGGTTTTGTGCGGGGGATGTTCTTATACCTTGCAGGGTTGTAAGGGTTGTTGACGGGGATACGCTCAGGTGCGTCCCCGCGGGTGAAAAGAAGCCCGTTCGGGTTCGTTTGGTGGGTATAGACGCCCTTGAGACCCAAAACAGGGCGAAGGCTCTCAGGCAAGCCCGTTGGTTTTCCGGGGGTCTTGATACGGTTTTTCGGTTCGGGAAGCTCGCGAAGCGCTACGCGGAGCGCTTGACACTCGGGAGGGTTGTTTTCCTTGAGCTTTCGGTGAGGAAGAAGGATAAAAACGGGAGGCTCCTCGCGTTCGTTTGGCTTGATGAGGAGAGGAGGCGTATGCTTAACGTTCTTTTGCTTGAGGAGGGTCTTGCTCTTTTGTTCATACTGCCTCCTCAGGTCAAGTATACCGCGCTGATGGGAGAGGCGCAGGAAAGGGCGCTCGCGGAGGGGAGGGGTTTTTGGTCTTTCTTCAGACCGAGATGATGAGGTTTCCGTAGCGGTCAACGCGCGCTTTTGCGCCGGGGGGTATGAACGTGGTTGAGGAATACTCAACGACAAGCGCGGGGAAGTCAATTGTGTTTCCCCAGAGGAGTTTTTCGCGGTCCAGTATCAGGGTTTCAACCCATTCCCCGTTTATGAGGACGTTCCTCTTTCCGAGAACTGCGGAGGGGTGAATCTCTTTCTCTTCCTTCTCAAAGGGTTTTAAGGGCGGTTTTTGTCTTGTCGCGGTCGCAACGACGCGAAGGTTCACGACCTCTATGGGTCTTCCTTCGTGTCTGTAGCCGTAGAGTTTTTCGTGAAGTTCCTCAAATCTTTCCTTTAGGTTCTCACCGTATGGGACGATTATCTCGTAAGATTGTCCTCTGTATCTGACGTCCGCAAAGCGGGAGAGGACCACCTCCTTGAAGCCCTCCTTTTCCATCTGGGACAACAGTTTTTCCTCAAGCTCTTTGAAGGCGTTTTCAAGGACGCTACGCGTAGCTTCTTCTTCCTTCAGCATCACCGTTGAGGAGGTGTCTTTTACGATGTCGGAAAGGAGCATACCCATCGCGGAGAGGAGACCGGGGTTTTTCGGGACTATTACGGTCGGTATGCTGAGGGAGCGGGCGAGGAAGACCGCGTGAAGACCTCCCGCTCCCCCAAAAGACAGGAGGGCGAACTCCTCGGGGTTCTCGCCCCTCTCAACGGAGATGTTCTTTATAGCTCTTTCCATGTTTGAGTTTGCTATGTTTATTATCGCCTCCGCGAGTTCCTCGGGGCTCACACCGAGCTT
>JAADEK010000081.1 GCA_013153455.1 Aquificota bacterium | reverse complement strand
TGTCTGGAGGAAGACCGGAGCCAACGAGCGCAACCACCGGGGCGCTCGGACCGGGCAGGACTTCTACGGGGATACCTTCCTCTATACACCTTCTTATAAGCCTGTAGCCGGGGTCGGAAATGGCGGGCATGCCCGCGTCGCTCACGAGCGCCACGTCTTCTTTTTTAAGGACTTCTAAAATTTTGGGAATCTTCTGCTCTTCCTTTGGCTCGTAGTAGGAGATGAGTTTCTTTCCCTTTATGCCGTAGTGGTTTAGGAGAATCGTGGTTCTGCGTGTGTCTTCGCAGGCTATGTAGTTGACCTCCTTTAGGACTTCCAAAGCTCTTAAGGTTATATCCTTGAGATTTCCTATAGGTGTAGGGACTACGTAAAGCTTACCCATCTTTATACTTCAAGATAAGTTCGCCCTTTCTTCCTCCCGTCTCGTTGCCTATGGGGTCGCATTTTGCGAGGAGTAGGAAAAAGAGGTCTCTTTCCGTGTTTGCGAGCGTCTCAAAGTTAGCCTGTCCTTTGCTTATCACAACGTCCGCGTCCCAAAAGACCCTCCTGAACTCCTCCGAGCAGTCCTCAAGCCACGTTCCCACCTTGTCCGAGCCGTTGTCTATTACCTTGCAAAGCTCTGTCATGGATACCTCTCTCGCGTCCTCCATAGTAGCGTCGTTTAAAATCGGTTTCCCCTTCACACCGTAAACAACTTCTTTCCCTAAGTCTTTGAGCGCTGAGACGAGAAGCTTATCAAAAGCTATCTCTCCCGCATTGTCGCCTATGATAAAGACGAGCTTCGCGGAAGGGAGCCTCTCAAGCAACTTATCGTAATCAAATACATAAAAGTCCTTATTTAATAATTTCAGAACCTCACCCTCCGGGTTAAAATCGCCTTTTACAGCGAAATCTATAGCGTTCCCGACCGCGGATACCTTAAGTGCGAACCTCAGCTTATCCTTTTGCCTTTCAAACTCCGGAAGGAGTTTCTCCCTGAGGAGTGAAAGAGCGACACGGTTCGCTTTTTTCTTGAGCTCGTAAAAGGGGTCTTCACTCCCTGTAATCTCTTTTACGATTTTCTGTATAAAGTATGCGTAGTAAGCGGGTGAGTGCTCAAATTCTTCAAAACCCGCGAGAAATTTTAAACTCCTCTTTGCTATCTCCATCTGAGCATCGCGCGGAAGGTTTAGCTTTCTTACCGCGTTGAGTCCTTGATTTATCAAACACGGTATACACTCAGGGTAAGCCTTCATCTTAACGCCTCTAATACCTTTTTAGCGTCCTCGGGTTTCTCAACGTTAAAAACGCGAACGTTCGGGAGCGTCTGCTGTATCAACTTAGACAGAACGTTCTTCGGTCCTATCTCAACGAACGTATCAACACCTTGCTCGTGCATCCATACAACGCTCTGATACCACCGAACGGGTGAGAAAATCTGGTAGTAAAGGTTTTCCCTGATGTCGGGAGCGAGCGTATGCGCCCTCGCGGTGTGATTCTGAACGAGCGGAACGCTTAGGTTTTGGATAGGCGCCTGAGCGAGCTTTAGCCTAAAAGCGTCAGCCGCGGGCTTCATAAGAGAACAATGAGAAGGGACGGAGACCTTAAGGGGGACCGTCCTTGCTCCCATATCTTTAGCTATCTGTGAAGCTTTCATAACCGCTTCTCTCTCTCCCGATATCACGGTTTGTGAGGGTGAGTTGTAGTTCGCGGGCTCAACGACACCCGCCTCGCGTGCCCTCTCACAGGCTTCTTCCACCTTCTGGGGGGGAATCTTTAGAACCGCCACCATGGCTCCCTTCCCTTCGGGAACCGCTTCTTGCATATACTTAGCCCTGTAGTAGGTGAGCCGTGCTCCGAGCTGTGTATCTATCCCTCCCGCCACCGCGAGAGCGGTATACTCGCCGAGGGAGTGTCCCGCTACAAAATCTGGTTTCGGAAACCCCATAGACTCAAGAGCCTTGTATATACCGAGAGAAACCGCAAAGAGCGCAGGCTGTGTGTATAGAGTTGAGTTTAGTTTTTCTTCGGGACCCTTAAATATCACCTCAACGAGGTCATCAAGGGACATCCTAAGGGCGTGCTCAACGGTGTGTATAACGTCCGAGGTTTCGGGAAATTCCTTGTAAAACTCGTAACCCATACCCACGTATTGGGAACCCTGACCGGGAAAAACGTAGGCTATTTTTCCCATGGTTTTAGATGATAAATCACCCTTCGGGTTTAGTAAAGTATACTAATTGATTAGTAAGCTCTTCCGCGCACGGAGGTAGAAAATGGGCATAGGCAAAGAGATAAGGATGGAAAGGATAATGAACCGAGAAACACGGAAAACGATAATCGTCCCCATGGACCACGGTGTTAGCTCCGGACCCATACCGGGGATAGTAAACATAAAGGAAGCGGTTCAAAAGGTAGCCCGCGGTGGTGCGAACGCGGTGGTTCTACACAAGGGTATGGTAAGGGCGGGACACAGGAAGGAGGGAAAAGATATAGGACTAATCGTTCACCTCTCCGCTTCAACAGACCTTTCACCCCGTAAGAACGACAAAGTTCTCGTTTGCACGGTGGAGGAAGCTATAAGGCTCGGCGCTGACGCTGTTTCCGTTCACGTAAACATCGGGGCGGAAGGCGAGAGGGAGATGCTCAGAGACCTCGGGTATGTAGCAAAGCTTTGCGAAGAGTGGCAGATGCCCCTCCTCGCTATGGTCTACGGAAGGGGTCCTAAGATAGAAAACCAATACGACCCGAAGATAGTCGCCCACTGCGCGCGCGTTGGGGCAGAGCTCGGCGCGGACATCGTGAAGGTTCCCTACACAGGAGACCCCGAAACCTTCAGACCCGCGGTTGAGGGTTCGCCCGTTCCGGTCGTAATAGCGGGAGGACCCAAGATGAAGTCCGAAAAGGAAGTCCTCCAAATGGTAAAGGGAGCCATAGAAGCGGGAGCCGCAGGTCTCTCAATAGGAAGGAATATATTTCAAGCAAAAGACCCCGAGCGTATGGTCCGAGCCATGGCTCTCATAGTCCACGAAGGGAAAGACCTTGAAGAAGCCCTGAAGGTGCTTGAGGGGTGATAAAAATCCT
>JAADEK010000072.1 GCA_013153455.1 Aquificota bacterium | reverse complement strand
ATATTCATAGGCAGGGCGGAGGTGGAAAGGGCGCTTTCCGGCTTGGGCACGAGCGCGCGCTTCAGGGCGGTTGAGGAGCTACCCCTTCTCAGGATAAAGACCCCCTCGGGTCATACCTTCAGGGTTCTCGCCTTTGACGGATACCCGGGCAAGAAGTCCTCGGGCTACTTCCTTGAGGAGCTCGGTATACTCTTTACCGGGAAACTGCTCGGGAGTTTCAACACGCAAGACGAGGAGCTGAGAGCTGTGTTTCATAAGGTATACTTTCCCGGGGGGGAGGTTCTTGAGGAAAACCTTGATTACCTTGATACACTCCCGGAGGATTTCAGGGTCTTTCCGAGGGTAGGGCTTCCCGACCTCCCGCACGACCCTATGCTGAGGTTTGAGGACTTTCGTTTCAGACGCATAAACGACAAGGACGCGGTTCTCGTAATCCTGAGCAAGGTCCTCTCTTCCCTCTCGGAAGAAGAGAGGGAGGAGCTAATAGCCCAGCTCATAAGGCTCGTTGAGTTTGAGTCCGATACCCCCGTAGCGGTTCACACGGAGCCCCACGTCCTTTACGAGGCTCTCATGAGGGCGCTTTTGAACGTCGTGAGGAGTTCCGAGAGCTTCTTTAACATACTGAAGATGCTCTCCCGTTATCCCTTTTACATACCCCTCCCGGAGGTTTAAATTAAAAAGTAAAAAGTGCTCCCCGCAGGGGAGCAAAAGGGAGGAGGCCTCAGAAAGCGTAGGAGAGGGAAAGGTAGAGGGTTCTCCCCGGCTCGGGGACCTTTACACCCGTCCCGAAGGGATTCCTGAGGTAAGAGAGGTGAGAGTAGTAGAGTTTATCAAAGAGGTTGTTCACACCCGCGATTAGGCGAAAGCCCCTGTAGTTGGCGCCCGCCTTTAGGTTCACAATACCCCACCCGGACGTCTTTTGCTCGTTGAGGTCGCTGTCGGTGTTGTCCTGAGTTGCTGCGAGCAGGGTTTCAATCTCACCGAAGTATGCCCCGGTGTCGTATCTGAGGGCGAGCTTTGCGGTGAGCGGGGGAATCTCCGCGAGGTCCTTGTCGTTTATGTTCTTCTCGGGGTATGTGTCCTTCTTCCTTCCGCGCGTGTAGGCTACGTTCCCGTCAAAGAAGAGCGTGTCCGTGATTGCATACGTCCCTTTCAGTTCAAATCCGTAGAGATACGCGTCTATGTTCGTGTAGGAGGTAGCAAATTGGTTGGGGTTAAAGCTTGATTGGGCATCCTTGAGCTCTATCTTGTAGGGGTATATGTAGTTTGAGACGTAGCTGAAGAAGGTTCTCACGCTCGCGCTGTAGGTCTCGCGCCTAATGCTCAAGCCCAGGTCAAGCTCGGTGTTCCTCTCGGGGTCAAGACCGGGATTTCCGACCCAGTCGCCCATGCGCAGTTCCATGTTGTGAACCCTGTCAAGGGCGGTATAACGCTCTTGTGGGTCGGGAACCCTTACCGCGCTCCCGAGACCCGCAAATAGTTCTATGCCTTCCGCGAGCTCGTAAAAGAGTTGAACGTTACCCGAGGGGTATACGTCCGTTTGGGACGTGTCCGCGTTGTTGTGATAGCGGAGCCAAAGTTGTTGGGGTGTTATGTTCCACGTGTATTGGGAGGGGTTTGCCTCCGTCTTCGTGTAATCAAGTCTTATACCCGCGACGATGCGTAGCTTGTTCGTTATGCGCGCCCTGTATTCACCGAAAACCCCGAAGTTTACAACGTCAACGTCGGGTATGAGGTGCTGTGTGAGGTAGCTCTTTTGTGCGGTCATGCTCGTCTTTGAATACATCGTCGTGGTGGCGTCCCAGTTTCTGTAGAACGTATCAACGCCGACGGAGAAGTTCCCGAACCTGTATTCACCTTTTAGCCCGTAGACCTTAGCCTTCGCATAGGTTCCCATCGTCCAGCCGAGGGGTCCCTTATCACCTTTCCTCCTCTTTTGGTTCGTCATCCAGTGTCTTACGGAAGAGCCGTAAAGTTGAACCTTGAAGTTCTTCCCGAGGAGTTCCAAGTTCGCGCGGTCCGTCTCGTCGTATATCGCGTCCATCATCAGATAGGGGTAAAGGACGTCGTTCGCCTTTTGGTGCGCGTAGCTGAGCTTTAGTTTTACGTCCTCGGTCAGTTTATACATAAACTTTGCCCAGCCCGTGTGTATGTTGAAAGCGGTTGAGTTTATCTCGTCGTCGCTGTAGCCCATCATCCACATGGGGCTCGTTTGGGGAAACTGGTTGTAAATTTCCGTAATCTTCCTCCCGCTTCCGTCTTCGTAGGGTTTTGAGAACCTAAAGGCGTAGCCTATGAGAAAGCCGAGCCTGTCGGTTCCGTATGAGATGTATGCGGAGGGGTTGAAATACTTCCAGTTGTCAAATGTGAGGTTTACCTTACCGGAGAGACCCTCTTTGGGGTCTTTCGTGATTACGTTAACCGTTCCGCCGACAGCCCCGTAATTCCTTATATCAAAGGGACCCTTTATTACCTCTATCTTCTCAACTTCCGCAAAGTCTATGTGGAATATACCGGGGTCCATGCGGTTCGGGCACGCGTTGTATACGCGCGCACCGTCAAAGAGTTGGTTTACCTCGTCCTTCTTAAACCCCCTTATCACGATGTCGTTCGCTATCGCTCCCTTCCTTATCTTCCAAACGCCGGGTATGTTAAACTCAAGAGCTTCCCCCACGTCCTTGGCGGGCAACTCCCTTATCGTTTCCTCGGTCAGAACCTCCCTCTGACCGAGAACCTCAACCTCCTCAAGCAGAACCTCCTGAGCAAACCCGACGGAAAAGAGAGCGAGCCCCAGTAGCGCTTTCTTCACTTCCCACCTCCTCTATATGTTAAATTTAACACAAATTTAACGTGAAATCCCGTTGAGTTTAACATTAAATTAAACATGCGGATGGAGTGGAAGAACCTACTCGTGGGCGCTCTTGTTTCCGGGGCACTGCACGCGGGTCTCGTATACCCGCTCCTCAGCGCAAACCTCCCGCCTCCCGAAGAAAAGAAGGAGGTAAGAATCTCTTTAAGAACCCTCCGGGTTGTTGAGAAAAAGGAAACAAAAAAGAGCGCCCTCTCACTCGCCCCCCCGAGCGACCTAATCTCACCGAAAGCCCTGCCGAAAAAGGTGGAGAAAAAAAGCCCCGAAAAGAAGGTAAAAAAGAGGGCAAAGAGGAGTAAAAAGGCGGTAAGAAAGAGGGCGAGGAAGATAAAAACCGTCCGCAAAGCGCTGAAAAAAAGAAGTGAAAGCGCACCCGTCGCGAAGGCTCCCGCAAAGGTCGGGAAGACTACGGGCGGGACTAAAACCACCCGAAGGGTCGTTGAATCTTTTTCTAAAGGAAACGTCGGGGGTTCTTCTTATTCGTCTTCGGGCGGTGTGAAGACAGCTTTCGCGGGAAGCGGGGGCGGTGGTGGCGGGAGACCGGCGGTTGACCTCAGTAAGATAAGGGCTTACGTGATGGAGAGTTTGAGATACCCTTACATAGCGCGTAAGATGGGATGGGAGGGGAGGGTTGTTGTGGGTATAGAGCTTTCCCAAAAGGGTTGTGAGAGGGTTTGGGTTGAGCGTTCAAGCGGATACAAGGTTCTTGATAGGAACGCTGTTGTGACGGTTGAGAGGGTTTGCGGGAAGTTCCCAAAGCCCCCCCAGCGCGTGAGCGTAAAGATTCCCATAGTCTACCGACTTCGTTAGGTTTTGAGTCTGAATACCTTCCAGTTTTCCCTCTTTGCGAGCTCAAGAAGCTCGGGACTAACGGGGCTGAAGGTGTATACACAGCTCCCGCTTCCGCTCACGTAGGGCTTCATACCGAGCTTGCGCAGTTTCGCGAGCACATCCCCGAGGGGGGGAAACAGCTCGGACGCTATCTCCCCTAAAACGTTCTCTATCGCGTCTGTGTCGCCCGAAAGAACGCGCTCAGCTTTCGCGAGGGCTTCCTCTTTGGGTGTGTAGTGGCGGGGTTTTACGTTTGCGTAGACGAGGGGTGTTGAGCAGGAGACGGGCGGTATCACGAGTGTTATGTCCCTCGGGAGGGAGTCCTTGACGGGTTTCAGTATGTCTCCCTTTCCGCTCGCGAGCGCGACTCCTCCCTCAAGGAAGAAGGGGGCGTCGGAGGAGAGGCGCGAAAGGAGGCTTTTTAGCTCTTTTTTTGTGAGGGGGGTGTTGTGTAGCTCGTTGACCACGGAGAGGGTGCTCGCGAGGTTTGAGCTTCCTCCCCCGAGCCCGGAGCCGGGGGGTATGTTCTTCTTTATAAAGACCCTTACCTTCGGTTTTATGCCCGTTAGTTTTTCAAACTCAAGGAGTCCTTTGTATACGATGTTCTTCTCCTGGGGTATGGGGGGGTCTGTGAGGACTTCCGTTTTTCCTTCCGTGAGCGTAATCTCGTCGCAGAGGGGGATTTGTTTGAAAATCGTAATCAGTTCGTGGTATCCGTCCTCGCGCTTCCCGAGAACCCAAAGCCCGAGGTTTATCTTCGCGGGTGAAAGTATCTTTATCATACTTAAAATATTCTTATGGAGTTCGTTCCCGCTAACTTGATTTTCCTCCCGATTCTTGTTGTTTTGTTCCTCGCGTCCGCCCTCAAGGTTATACCCGAATACGAGAGGGCGGTTGTGTTTCGTCTGGGTCGCGTTATAGGTGCCAAGGGTCCGGGTCTTATATTTGTAATCCCGATAATTGACCGTATAGTGAGGGTCTCTTTGAGGACTATCACGCTTGACGTCCCGACTCAGGACGTGATTACGAAGGACAACGTTTCGGTTCAGGTTGACGCGGTTGTGTATTTCAGGGTCGTTGACCCCGTTAAGGCGGTCGTTGAGGTTGAGGACTACCTTTACGCGACGTCCCAGATAGCTCAGACCACATTGAGGAGCGTGTGCGGTGAGGCGGAGCTTGATGAGCTTCTCTCAAAGAGGGAGAAGATAAACCTGAAGCTTCAGGAAATCATAGACAGGCAGACAGACCCTTGGGGTGTTAAGGTTATAGCGGTTGAGCTAAAGAAGATAGACCTCCCGGAGGAGCTCCGAAAGGCTCTCGCGCGCCAAGCGGAGGCGGAGCGCGAAAGGAGGGCAAAAATCATAAGCGCGGAGGCGGAATACCAAGCTGCTCAAAAGCTCCTTGACGCTGCTCGCATACTCGCAAAGGAGCCAATAGCTATACAACTCAGATACCTTGAAACGCTCCACACGATAGGTCTTCACAACGCAAAGACCGTAATATTCCCCTTTCCGCTTGAGCTGGCTCAGGTTCTCGGTAAGGGGTCTGGAAACCAAAAGGGAGGGGAATGATATTTAAATGTTATGGAAAAAACGCAGGTATGTGAGCAGTGTTTCGGCACCGGTTTTGTGAAGACCCAAAGCGGTGCGGTAAAGCCCTGCGCTTGCAGGTTCAAAAGGAGGGACACAAACAGGGAGCTGAACATCCCAAAGAGGTATTGGTCCGCGAGCTTTGATAACTTCATCCCCGCTCACCCCTCACAGGATACCGCCCTCCTTACCGCGAAGCGGTTCGTATACGAGTTTAATCCCGACGAGGGAAAGGGGCTCACATTCGTCGGGGCTCCGGGTGTAGGGAAGACTCACCTCGCGGTCGCAACCCTGAGGGCTATATACGAGACGAAGGGCGTGAGGGGTGTTTTCTTTGACACAAAAGACCTCATATACAGGCTTAAGTTCTCAATGGAGGAGGGAAAGGATACGAAGTTTCTGAGCGCCATACTGAGCGTTCCGCTTTTGGTTCTTGACGACCTTGGGTCTGAGCGTCTCAGCGAGTGGCAAAGGGAGCTGATTTCTTACATCATAACCAACCGCTACAACAACCTAAAGTCTACGATAATAACGACGAACTACAGGCTTGAGCCGGGCGAAAACGAGGCGAGCGCCCGTATATCCTCGGACTTAAGTTCCCGTCTCGGTGAGAACGTTGTTTCTAAGATTTACGAGATGAACGAGGTGATAACCCTCAAGGGTCAAGACAGGAGAAAACTGAATAAGGTAAAGTAATCAGCCCCACTTGAGTTTTTCCCTAAGTATGCTGAAAAATGACTTTCTCGGGTGGGCATACGTGAGGCACTCGTAGCGGGAGCGCTTCACAAGAACCTCGTCCCCCTCAAGGAGAGCCTTCCCTTCTTGCCCGTCAAGCGTCAGAAACGCCCGAAGGTCTCCCGACGCCACGCGAAAGGACACGACGCTCTCGGAAGGGAGGACGAGGGGTCTGTTTGTGAGCGTGTGGGGACATATGGGGACAAAGAGGAGGTTCCTCGCCTCCGGGTAGAGTATGGGTCCGCCCGCGGAAAGGGCGTAAGCGGTTGAGCCCGTGGGGGTTGAGAGTATAACGCCGTCCCCGAAGACGTCCGCTATCTTCTCCTCCCCCACGAAGACCTCCGTCCTTATCACCCTCGCGAGCGTGCTCTTTGAGAGAACCGCGTCGTTGAGGTAATTCCCCAAGTAAAGAAGCTTTTTCCCCCTCCTCAGATACACGTCTATCATGAGCCGTCTCAGCAGGGGAGCCTCTCCCCTCAGAACGAGGGGGAGAAGCTCGTGAATCTCTTCCCTTTGAATCTCCGTCAGAAAGCCGAAACGACCCTCGTTTATACCCGCGAGGGGTATACCGAAGCGCGAAGCAATTCGGGAAGCGCTCAAAAAGGTTCCGTCCCCTCCTATGACGAGGATTAGTCCGTAACCTTTTGGTCTTAGTTTTTTTGAGAGCTTTGGCTTGTTTACGAACTTTTTGTATTTTACGCCTTCCCTTTTTAGAACCTCCTCAACGATGCGAAAGGTCTCAAGCGCTTCCCTTGAGTCCTTGATAAAGACGAGAACCTTCATATCATCTCTTCAACGAGCTCGCATATCGCGTGCCCGAGGGTTATATGACACTCCTGTATGCGCTGGGTTTCGTATGAGGGAACTATAAAGGAGTAGTGGGCTACTTGTGCTACCCTTCCCCCGTTTCTTCCCGTGAAGGCTATCGTCGTCGCGCCGAGCTCGTGAGCCTTCTTAAGACCCCTTATCACGTTTTCCGAGTTTCCGGAGGTCGTTATGCCTATGGCTATATCCCCGGGAAAACAGAGGGCTTCTATCTGTCTCTCAAATACGGTCTCAAAGCCGTAATCGTTCCCGAGGGCGGTAAGGACTGAGGAGTCGGTCGTGAGCGCTATCGCGGGGAGGGGTTGGCGCTCCTTCTTTAGCCTGCCTATCAGCTCCGCCGCTATGTGCTGGGCGTCCGCTGCGCTTCCCCCGTTCCCGAAGAGTATCACCTTGTTTTTATCCTTCAGTGCGGTAGCTATTATGCCCGCCACCTCTACGATAAGCTCACCGTATAGTTCAAGAAATGCGAGCTTTACCTCCGCGCTTTGCCTGAATATGTCCCGAACGCGCTCTATCATATATTAAATACTATTATGAAACTGTTCAAAGAGCTTGAGGAAACCAAAGAGCTCGTTATAAAGATGGCTAAATACGTTCAAGATGCCATAGATAAGGCTACCGAAGCCCTCAACAAACAAGACGTTGAGCTCGCGGAAGAAGTAATAAAGGGGGACGACACGATAGACCTCCTTGAGGTTGATATAGAAAGAAGGTGTATAAGGATGATAGCGCTCTATCAGCCTGAAGCGGGAGACCTCAGGATGATAATGGGTATATACAAGATAGTTTCCGACCTTGAGAGGATGGGGGACGAGGCGGAAAACATAGCGGAAAGGGCTATAATGCTCGCGGAAGAACCCCCGCTGAAGCCCTACGTAAACCTCACCTTTATGGCGGAGATGGTAAAGGAGATGGTAAACGACAGCGTGATTTCCTTCATACAAAAGGACACCCTTCTGGCGAAAAAGGTTATAGAGAAGGACGATATGGTTGATGAGTTATACCACCAGCTTGAGCGCGAGCTCATGACCTACGTCCTTGAAGACCCGAGGAACATAAAGAGGGCGATGCACCTCTCTTTTGTAGCCCGTCATTACGAGAGGATAGCGGACCACGCGGAGAATATAGCGGAAGTTGCGATATACTCAACCGAGGGGGAGATAGTAAAACATCAGCACATAAAGGATAAAAAGTGAGGAGATTACTCCTCTTTTTCCTGCTTTTGTTCCTCGTCGGGGCTAACGTAGGCTTTCTCCTTAATCTGAAGAACCTCCCGGACGCAAACTACCCCCTCATCCTAATCGTCATAAACATAGACCTGCTCGTCCTCGCGGTAGTCTCCGCGGTAATCCTCAGAAAACTCATAAAGGTATACCTCGGGAGGAGCCAGCACAAACTAAGACGAAAGATAGCAAACATACTCATCTTTTACATATTCATCCCCCTCTTGGCTCTGAACCTCTTTTTTGCGCTCCTCATATTCCAAACAACGAGGGAGTTCTTAAGCGGGAAGGTAAGGGAACTATCAAAGCAGGCAAGCAGTCTATACGCCCAGCTTGAGGACTACCGCGTGAGGAACGTATACCAAAAGAGGGAACTCCTCATGAGACTCCCGGAGGAAGAGCTCGGCTCACTCCCGTTTGTGAAGGAAGTCCTAAAAAGACCGTGCGGTTATGAGATAACCGAAACCCCGAGCTCGTATCTGCTTTGTCTCGGTGATAAGGTCGTCGTGATGGAGAAAGACACACAACTGGAAAAAAGCGTAAAGAGGTTCGGGAGCGTCGCTCTTGACGTTCGCTCACTCATGAAGGCTCGCGACATCATAACGGGCGTCTACGTCTTTTTAATAGTAATACTCGGTTTTCTTACCCTTCTTGCGACCGTTTGGCTCTCGGTTCTCTTCGCGAGACACGTGAGCCAACCCGTTGAGGAGCTGACGGAAAAAGCCCTTGAGATAGCTAAGGGGAACCTTAAGGTTCCCGTTGAGGTAAGAAGGAGGGGGGACGAGCTTGAGAAGCTCGCGAGGGCTTTCAAGGAGATGAGGGACAACCTCAGGAAACTATACGAGTCCCTGAGCGAGGAAAAGGAAAGCCTAAGACGCCTGCTTGACGCCCTTCCCGTTGCGGTTCTCTTCAGAAAAAAGACGGGCGATATATTCGTAAACAGGACGTTCGTTAGTATGTTCGGGAAGCCCGAAGACGTTGAGACCTTCCTTGAGAATGTAAAGAAGGAAAAAAATATAAGGACCCAAAGGGTGGAAAGACAGGAAGGAGATATTTACATCTTTGAGGACATCACACCAATCGTTATGGCGGAGCGCTTCCGCGTTTGGCAAGAAGCGGTAAGGCGCATAGCCCACGAGATAAAAAACCCCCTCACGCCTATAAAGCTGAACCTCGGGAGGATTCTCCTCAACCTTGAGAGAAATCCCGAACCCGAGAAGATAAAACAGCTCGTTGAGTCGGTGATGAGGGAGGTTGACCGCATAAACAACCTCGTGAGCCAATTCAAGCACCTCTCAACCGAAAGGAGTGTAAAGCCCGAGAAGCTCTCCCTTTCTGAACTCCTTGAGGAGCTCGCTCCGCTTTACCGCGGTGCGGGTCTTGAGGTTCAGGTAAGGGGAGACGCCCTCGTCCTCGGGGACAAAAACCTCCTCAAGGAGGTCTTTTACAACCTCATAAACAACTCACTTGAGCACGGGGCTCGTCGCGTCGTTGTTGAGATAAGCCCCGGTAAACTCACATACAGGGACGACGGGAAGGGCTTGAGCGAAGAGGACGCAAAACACATATTTGAACCGTTTTTCAGTAAAAACCCGAAGGGTTTCGGTATAGGTATGAGCATAGTAAGGAAAATCATAAAGGAGCACGGTTGGGACGTGAGGGTTCACCCCTCGCGCGGGGGGTTCTTCCTTGAGATAGACTTCAAGTCCAGAAAGGAAAGCGCTTGAAGGATGAGCGTGAGTTGTGTCTCCCAAAGTGTGTCAAGCTCGTCAAGAACCGCATCCTCCTGCTCTTCTTTCGTGAGACGCTTGAAGCTCTCCGATTTTACACCCCTTTCGTGTAAAAGCAGGGGAACGAAGAGCTTTCCCAAAGCCCAAAAGACGAAAGCGAGCTCCGCGTCCGAGAGGTGAGGAAAACGGTTAAAGGTCTCATACGTCCTCACACCAGCCCAGTTGGTCCAGTATCTCACCTCCTCGTCCTCAACCCTCCTCTCCATCCCCCCCACATACATAGCCCTCAGGGCTATGAGGAGCCTGTCGTCGGGGGCAGAACCGAGGAGGCTTTCCACCTCCCTCCTTATCGCGTCAAGCTCACCCCTGTCTATTCGCTCGTAGTCCCTCAAGAAGCGCTCCTTCCAGTGGATGAACCTCTGAAGCTCCCTGAAAGGCGTCATCTACTTAATATTACCCCTCAAGCCCTTGAAGAACTCTGACAAAACCCTGCCCGCCCCCTCAAGGGGGAAATACTCCCACCTCACCTTATGGTTCAGAGTGGGTTCATCAAGGATGTTAAAGACGCTTATAACACCCCCGTGCTTGCGGTCGGGTGCGCCGAAGACGAGCTTTCCCACCCTCGCGAGAACGCACGCATAAGCGCACATAACGCAAGGCTCAAGCGTAACGTAAAGCTCGCAGTCGTTCAGGAACTTTCTCCCGAGCTTTTTCGTTGCCTCCCTTATCGCGAGAATCTCCGCGTGAGCGGTTGGGTCCTTTAGGCTTTCGGTGAGGTTGTGAGCGCGCGCGATTATCTCGTCCCCCTTCACGACCACGCAACCGACGGGAACCTCCCCCTTTAGCTTAGCCCTGAGCGCCTCAAGGAGGGCTTCGGAAAGAAACAGCTTCTTACGCTCCACGAAAAGCCCTCACCGCCCCGAGGGCTACCTCGTAGGGGGGCTCACACCCGTGCCACAAACGAAAAGCTTCTATCCCCTGCCAAAGGAGCATCCCCAGCCCGTCCTGAGTTTTTGCCCCCCTCTTCTTTGCCTCCCTGAGGAGGGGTGTCTCTTTGTAGATGATATCAACGACCGTGTGTCCGCTGTTTATGAGGGAGTAATCAAAGAGGGGAGGGTCTGAGTCCGAAAGACCCACGCTCGTTGTGTTCACCACTATGTCCACCTCGTTTATCACATCGCGGGGGTCTCCCACAGGCGAGCAGGGGAAGCGCTCACAAAGTGCGCGCGCCTTTTGCGCTGTTCTGTTCCACACGTATACGAGCGCACCCTCGCGCACGAGCGCGTATACGACCGCGCGCGACGCCCCTCCCGCACCGAGAACGAGAACCCTTTTCCCCTTTATCCGCTTTTCAATCATCTTCAAAGACTTCAGGAACCCGACCCAGTCGGTGTTATACCCTATTGCGCCCTCGGGTGTGAACTTTACCGTGTTCACCGCCCCTATCTCTTTCGCTACGGGGTCAACCTCGTCAAGGAGAGACATTACGCTCTCCTTGTGGGGAACGGTTACGTTTATACCGAGAACACCGATTGAGCGAAAACCCCCAATTGCTGAGGGAAGCTCGTCGGGGTGAACCTCAAAGGCGAGGTATACCGCGTCTATACCCGCCCACTTGAGGAGTGCGTTTTGAAAGATTGGGGAGAGTGAGTGCTTTACCGGGTATCCTATTACACCTAAAAGCGCGGTCTTCGCGCTTATCATAAATTAAACGAACTGACCGAGGTCGTATTTCTGTTGGGATATCTCAACCTTTTTAACCCATTTTATGTTTCCCTTTATCACCGTGTTGACGAGGTCCTTTAGGGATATATCAACGACGGGACAAGAAGAGCATCCCCCCTCAAAGGAGAGGTAAACCACGTCGTCCTTTATGTCCACGAGCTTCAGCTCACCTTGGTGCCCCTTGAGGGCGGGTCTTATCTTCTCCAATACCCTCTCAACTTCCTCAACCTTCCTGACCTCAGCCATCACTTTTCCTCCGTTAATTTTTTATTGTAAAGCTCCTCAAGTTTTGCCCACAACTCCTCCCTCTTTTCATCGGGAAGGTTCATGAGGTTCATAAATCCCCTGACCGAGAGCCTCGGGACGACTATCTCCCAAACCCCGTCCTTTTCTATCTTCTCAAGTCCGTAAGGGTAAAGGATTTGTTTGCTCTCGGGGAGAAACTCAAGGAGTGCGGAGAGGGGTGTGTCGTGCGTCAGTTTCATCAAAGCTCCCATCACTTCAACTCCTTAGTCTTTTTTACAAAGAGGTGATACTCCCCGTCTTCTTCATACATACCTAAGAACTCCTGACCCGTAGCTTTACACCACGCGGGTATGTCCTCAACGACACCCGGGTCGTCCGCTATAAGCTCAAGGACTTGACCTATCTTCATCTCCTTTATCTGTTTCGCGGTCTCCGAAACGGGAACGGGACAAAACGTCCCCGTCACGTCGTGAACGACGTCCGCCTTTATGTCCTTAGCTTCCATGTTTTACCTCCTTCTTTGCGTAAATCTTCATCCTATCAAGGAGTTCCTCGCTCGGAGGTGTTCCTATCAGCTTCAGCTCCCTGTCGGGGAGTTTTATAACGACCTGTGAGGGTTCGCGCTTTGAGTAGCGCGCGATTATATCCGCTATGAGTTGTAGCTCCTCTTCCGCGGGATTGCCCTTTATGAGAGCAAACGTCCCGGGCTTGTCCGCCCTGTATGCGTATCCGTAGCGGTTTTTAAATCCCTTGAGGAAGTTAACCTCACCCTCGTTCCTCGCGACTATAAGCTTTGTCCCCGAAGGGAGACGGAAGTGTCTCCCGACCGCAAACAGAACGAGGTCGTCCCGCGTTATCATACCCTCCGTTGCGTAGGCTTCCCTGAAGCGTGTCGCGTAGGTCTCGTCGGTCAGGTAACAACAACCTCCCGCGGGTTGTTCGTATTCAAGCCCGAACTTCTTAGCGAGCTCTATCTGAACCTTCCTGCTCCTCCCCTTTATCCCCAATAGCTTGCTCCTGTCAACCCAGCCCTCCTTTTCGGGTATCGTCGGAGGGAGAACCTTCGCGGAAAGTGGTCTCAGAATAAGACCCTCAAGTCCCGCCTCTTTTTCTATGAGCTTCAGGCGCTCGGGTGTCTGGCTCATCGGTCTTTGGTAGAGAACTTCCCCCGTGACGATGAAGTCGTATCCCTCCCTCTCCATTATCTCTTTCGCTTTTTTAAGCATCATTATCCTGCAATCAACGCAGGGGTTTACGTTCTTTCCGTATCCGAACTTCGGGTTTATAACGATGTCGTAATACTCCTCCGATATATCTACTATCTCAATGGGAACACCGAGCTGTGCTGCAGCCTTGAGGGCTGGGTTTGTGTAGGGGGTTCCGTCGTCCTTCGTTTGACCCGTCCTTCTCTTGAACTCGGTTATACAAAATCCCGTGTAAAAGTGGAGTGCCTTTACGTCTATGCCTTGCTCTTGAACGAGTTTGACCGCGAGGGAGCTGTCAAGCCCCCCCGAAAGAAGAGCGAGCGCCCTCCTCTTCATGTGCCCTGCAGGAACTCAAACTCCTGCTTTTCTTCCTTTTCCTCTTCGTCGTAGCAGTCGGGTATCTTTGACGCTTCCTCAACCCTTCCCTGCTTCATGAGGTAGTCCTTTATTGCGACGTGAAGGGTCTCAAGACCGAGGTTCGTGCAGTGTATCTTTTGGGGAGGAAGTCCCCCGAGTTCGTCAAAGATATCCTTATAGGTGAGGTTAAGAGCGTATTGGATGGGCTTTCCCTTCACCATTTCCGTGAGCATTGAGCTTACCGCTATCGCGGAACCGCAACCGAATGTCTTGAATTTAACATCCTCTATAATATCATTTTCGGGGTTTACCTTTATGGTAAAGAGCATAGCGTCCCCGCATGCGGGGTTTCCGCATTGCCCCACGCCGTTTGCGTCTTCAAGAACGCCCACGTTACGGGGGTTCAGGAAGTGGTCAAGAACCTTTTCGCTGTATTCAAAGCTCATGGCGTCACCTCCTTTCTTATACCTGAATTATAAAATCGTGCGCAAATAGGTGTCTTGTTATGACTGAAGTCAAAGTATCTTATTATATAAGTGCCCGTAGCTCAGTCGGACAGAGCGCGGGGCTCCGGACCCCGAGGTCGGGGGTTCGAATCCCCCCGGGCACGCCATAAACGTCATGGAGTTGTTAAAGGAGATAGAGGATTATCTTCTGAGGGAGTTAAACCCTAAGGTTCGTCTCGTTCTTGAAACGGGTAGCTACATCATAAAAAGCGGTGGAAAGCGCCTAAGACCCCTCCTGACCGTCCTTACTTGCGGTATGTGCGGGGGTGAGCCGAGGAGAGCCCTCCCGCTCGGCGCCGGCTTGGAATACATCCACGTAGCGTCACTCTTACACGACGACGTGGTGGACGGTGCGGAGTCAAGGAGGGGAAGAAAGTCCGCAAATCTCGTCTTCGGAAACGGGGTCGCGGTTCTCACGGGCGATTACATGTATGCTAAGGCTCTTCACCTTTTTACCGAGCACGGGAATATGGAGATGATTAGACTCGTGAGCGGTGCGGTTATGGACATGGCGGAGGGGCAAGTCCTTGAACTCTCAAGGGTAGGAGACATAATCTCTGAGGAGGAATACTTCAGGATAATAGACGGGAAGACCGCGGTTCTCTTCGGTGCGTGTATGGGCGTGGGAGCGCTCGCGGGCGGGTGTGAGGACTGGGAGAAGCT
>JAADEK010000108.1 GCA_013153455.1 Aquificota bacterium | reverse complement strand
AGGAGAACCTTTATACCCATTGACTCAAGGTCCTTTCTGAGGAGCTCAGAAGCGGTTTTGTCAAGCTGTTGCTCCATAAGCGTGTCAAGGAGGTGAACGACGTAAACCTCAAGTCCTATGTCCCTCAGGGCTTTTGCTACCTCAAGCCCGAGAAGCCCCCCTCCTATGACTATAGCCCTTTGAGATACGCGGGCGTAATCAAGTATGTTGAAAACGTCGTTTATGGTTCTGTATGTAAATACCCCCTTTTTATCCGTTCCCTTTATGGGAGGTATGAAGGGCTTGCTACCCGTCGCTATTACGACCTTGTCGTATTTAAAGAGCTCCTCGTCGTCCGTTATGAGGAGTTTCCTCTTCGGGAGTATCCTCTCAACGCGCTTTCCTAAAAACAGCCTGACACCGTTTTCCTCATACCACTGCCACTTTTTTATGTAAATCTCGTCAAGGAGTTTTCGTCCCGCGAGAACCTCGGTTATGAGTATGCGGTTGTAGCCCGGGTAGCGCTCCGCACCGAAGACATACAGCTCAACCTCTCCCCCCGAAAGTTGGAGTATCTCCTCCGTGAGCGCGGTTCCCGCTATCCCGTTTCCGATTATCGCTACCCTCATACCCTTTCTTTTTGCAACTTTTGTGCCGTAAAATCCTCCCTATGGAGACGCAAATCGTCAAGAAGCTCACGAGGAGCAAAGAAAACCTCACCGACCTTACGCGCGAAGAAGCTCGCTTTTTTATGTCTTCGCTCTTGGGGGGCAAACTGAAGCCCCTGAGGGCTTTCGCCCTTTTGACCGCTCTGAGGATAAAGGGGGAGACGGGCGAGGAGCTTCTCGGCTTTTGGGAAGCCCTCGGGGAGTTTTTGAGCTTTCGCGCGAGCGCGGACGCGATAGACCTCGCCCTTAACTACGACGGGAAGGTAAAGACCCCCTACGTCCTTCCCTCCGCGCTCTTTATCGCTATCTCCGACGGACTTTCCTTTACGCTCCACGGAGAGGAAGGCGTCCCTACGAAGGAGGGGGTGACCCCCCTTTCGGTTCTTGAGAGCATGGGCGTGCGCCCGAGGAGGGAAAACGCCCTTTCGTTTCTGTCCTCGTGCGGGCTTTCGTTTCTCCGTCAGAGGGACTTTTTGCCCTCCCTTTACGCCCTTTTGCCGATGAGGAGGGAGCTCGGCTTTAGGACTACGCTCAACGTAATTGAGAAGTTTGCAAACCCCTTCGGGGCGAAGGACGTGATAGCTTCGGTCTTTCACAAGCCATACGCGGAGAAGGTGGGGGAATTTTTGAGCTCCGCGGGCTTCAGGAGGTGGGCGGTCGTGCGCGGGGCGGAGGGCGGTATAGAGACGCGCACCTCATCGCCCACGGAGGTCTTAACACCCGAAGGGTCTTTTATCTTTGATTGTGAAGTGAAAGGTGTTCCTCAGGGTCTGATGAGTCCGAAGGAGCAGGCTCTCGTAAACGAGGAGATTTTAGCCCTCGGGCGTGAGGACTCTCTCAGGGACTGGGCTGTTTGCACCGCGGGGCTTTTGCTCCTCCTCGGGGGAAGGGCGAAGAGTGAGGAGGAGGCTCTCGGGAGGGCGCGGGAGCTTCTTCTCAGCGGGAAGCCTTACAGATGTCTACAAAAATGTAAACAAATTAACAATTTTACGTTAACAAAATTGTAAATCGCTCTTCCATCCTTCCTTTCCCCTTCGGCACGCTTTTTGCACTCTTTTGTGTGAGATGGTTGAGGTGTTTGCGGTAGTCAGGAAGGAGAAGGCTTACGACGTGAGGAGGGCTCTTGCGCGGGAGGGTATCCCATACGTTTCTTGGACGGTAAAGGGGAGGGGAAAGGAGGGGGGCTTTAGGTATAAGGGTCTTGTGAGGGAAAAGGTTCTTATCCCGTTTTTGCCAAAGAGCGCGATTTTGGTCTTGGGTGATGAGGAGGAAGCTCGTCGCGCGGTTGATATCATCCTTAACGTTGCCCACACGGGCAACTACGGGGACGGAAAGATTTTTGTTGTAAAAGACGGGGAGGTAAGCGGTGTGAAGATGGTGAAGGCAGTGATAAGACCCGAGAAGGCTCCGGAGGTTGTGAAGGCGCTTGACAAGAAGGGTTTTAAGGCTTTGACGATGTGGGACGTGGTGGGAAGGGGAAAAGAGGGAGGTCTTCAGGCGGGTGAGGTTCTATACGACGAGCTTGCAAAGACGTTAATCTTCATAGCGGTTGAGGATAAGGACGTTGATAAGGTGGTTGAGACGATTATAAAGGCTTCAAGGACAGGAGCATACGGGGACGGGAAGGTTTTCGTGTGCGACCTTTCGGAGGTTTGGACCGTAAGGACGAAGAGTAAGGAGTTGTGAGATGCTGAGGCATATAAGGGAGATTCTTGACGCGGTAAAGAAGGGGGATTGGAAGGCTCTCTTTGCTTCATTTATCTACTTTGACCACTCGTTCAGTATATGGTTGCTTCTGGGTGCCCTTGGTCCATTTATAGCGGAGAGTCTCGGGCTTTCGGGCGCACAAAAGGGTTTTATGGTCGCGATACCCGTAATAGCTGCGGCTATATTCCGTATAAACTTCGGGCATATGTTCCAATACATAAACGGGAAATACATAGCGATAATGGGGATATTCCTCTCTATGGTTCCTCACATGTATATGCTCCTTTCGGGCTACAGGGTCTCTTACGAAGACCTCCTTTGGATGGGTGTTTTTCTGGGAGTCGCTGGTGCGAGCTTTGCCATAGCCCTCCCTATGGCGGGCAGTAATTACCCGAAGGAGGTTCAGGGGCTTGTTCTCGGGCTTGCCGCTGCGGGCAATATAGGTGCGGTTCTTGACGGGATACTCTTTCCGCCCATAGCTCGGGCGATAGGTTGGGAGAGGACTTTCGTCCTTTCCGCGGTTCTCCTCCTTATCGCCCTTGTTTTTGTCGTCCTTTGGGCTAAGGACAGGACGAAAAAGAGCGAGGGAAACAAGGTTTACCCGGTTCTTGCTTTCTTCGCGACGATTGGTTTTATGGTTTTCATCGTCCTCGGGTTTTACGAGGGGTGGTTCGGTATAACGGGAAGCACCGCAAAGCTCCTTATACCCGCGGTGGGTGCTCTCTTTGCGGTTATGCT
>JAADEK010000023.1 GCA_013153455.1 Aquificota bacterium | reverse complement strand
GGAAGTTCTTCCGACGCGCGGGTGAGTCTCTCATTTAGGTCCGAAAGCAGGGGTTTCATGGCTTCTATTACTCCGCCCGCGAGGATGAGCGTGTCGGGATTGAGGATGTGAAGGGCGTTCATGAGACCTACCGTGAGGTATTCCTTGAATACTTCAACAGCCCGAAGGGCTCTTTCTTCTTTCTTTAAAGCTTTTTTTATTACTTCGTAGTCGTTTAGGTCTTGTGAGGTTAGTTTTTTGTAGATTCTTGAAAGTCCGTATGAAGAGCAGTAAGCTTCAAGACAGCCCCTCCTTCCGCACGAGCACTCCTCTCCCCCGACTTGGACGATGTGATGCCCCAGCTCAAGCGCGCTCCCGCAGGCTCCGAAATACGGCTCACCTCCCACCACGAGACCCGCCCCCAGACCCGTCCCTACCGCGACGAGAAGGAGGCTCTCGGAGTCCCTGTGGTCAAAGAACCACTCCCCGTAGGCTCCGAGCGTCACGTCGTTTCCCACCGCACCCTTTATGCCGAGCTCGGTGAGGATTTTTGTGAAGTTTGTCCCGTCAAGAACGGGGAGGTTCGGTGAGCGGTGGACTGTGCCGTCTTTTGATGTGAAGCCCGCTACCGCTATCCCGACCGCTTCGGGGTTTCCCTCCGTCAGGACTTTTTTAATCTTTTCTATGAGTTTTTCTTTGTCGTTTTTTATGTCTTTTATGTAGTGTTTTTCCTTCCTCCCGTCTTGCCAGAGGACTTTTATGAAGCTCCCGCCTACGTCAATCCCCTTTATCATAGTCTATGAGGATAATTTTAAAGGTTTCATCCTCCCAAGCTCCTACTATGCGTAGTTTCCCGTCGGGAAGGAGGACGTTGTATATGAGTTCCCCGTTTTCACGTTTCAGCTTCCTTGATACGGGTTTCTTTCCCGCGGTGTGCTTACAGAGGTCTTTTATGTGCATGATGTAGTGAAAGTCCGTAACGTGGAGCCGGGGGATGATTTCGGGTATCCTCTCCTCGCACTGGGGTGAGGTGAGGGCGCTGAGGGCTTTTTCCATTATCTTTAACGCCTTCCTTTCTTTTGTGTTTTCCTCGTAAAGGATAAGGAGTGTGATGATTAGGGGGTAGAGGAATGTGAGGAGGACCGTAAGGGTTATCACCACGTCTTCAATGCGAAGGTTTCTCCTTACAACCATCCCTTTCTCCTCACCCACAGGAGGACGACGATGGTCGTGAGAACCATCAGAAAGAGTGAATACGGATACCCGTATTTCCAGTCAAGCTCGGGCATGTGTTTGAAGTTCATACCGAATATGCTCGCGATGAGTGTCGCGGGCAGGAATATCGTCGCGAGAACCGTAAAGACCTTTACCGCTTCGTTTTGTCTTATGGTTATGAGTCCGAGGAGTGAGTTTTGTATGCTGTCTATCTTTTCCATGTAAAAGGCGGTGTAGTCCATGAGCGTGAGGAGGTCGTCGTAGATTATCTTCAGGTCTTTTTTCGTGTGAGCGTTTATGAGGGGGCTTTTTAGAGCCTTTGATATGATTCTTATCTTCTCGTTTATGCTTTCCCTGAGGGTGAGGTTCAGCTCGTCGTAGTAAGCGAGTTCCCTTATCATCTCCTCGGACTGCTCGTAAAACATCTGTCTCCATATGTCCTTTATCCTGCTACCGAGAACCTCAAGCCTGTCACCTATGCGGTCAACCTCTATCCCGAGTATCTCCGCAAATAGGCTCTCGGGAAACTGGAAGAATTGTTTTTGAAAGTTTACGCGGTTCTTAAAGACCATTATTGAGGGTATGTCCCGATACCTGACCGTGACGAAAAACTTGTCCTTTATGTAGAACACAACGGGCTCAACGAGTATCTCGTCTTTTTGTTGTATGACAAAAGAAAGCGTAATCTCAAGGTAGTCTTTCTCTTCTATATACTTTGAGCTTATCTCTATATCCCCGAGTATCTCCTTGGGAGGCATCTTGAAGTTTATGGTTCTTCGGACGAACTCAAGCTCTTCGTCCGTGGGGTTGAAGAGGTCAAACCATATTATGTATCTTCCCGCAAACTCGTCAAGCTCCTCGGGACCTATCTCCTCAAATCCTTTGAAGGTGTTTACGTATATCTTTATCACATTCTTTATTTTAAAAGCTTTGCTTTTAAGGTATTTATATATGAGAATCGTCTTTAAGATAGGCTCAAATCTCCTCCAGACGGACGACGGGGATATAGACCTTACGTTTATATCGCGCCTCGGTGAGGGTGTAAAGAAGTTAAGAAAGGAAGGGTGTGAGGTTCTCATAGTCTCCTCCGGTGCGGTTCTCTCTGGAGCGAAAAAGCTCGGGCTTTCAAAGAAGCCCGAGGACCTTATCTTGAAGCAGGCTCTCTCCGCGGTAGGTCAGGCATACCTGATGCACATATACGATACGGTTTTCTCAAACTACGACCTTACGGTCGGTCAGGTTCTCCTCACGAAGGACGTCTTTTCATCAAAGAGACGCGACAGGTTTACGAACGCTAAAAATACGCTTGAGAAACTCCTTGAGCTAGGTATAGTTCCCGTTATAAACGAGAACGACGCGGTAGCGGTAAGCGAGCTCGTTTTCGGGGACAACGACTTTTTAGCGGTTTACGTTGCCTTTATGGTCGGGGCGGACCTTCTGGTTATCTTCTCCTCCGCGGGAGGTCTTAGGGACGAAGAGGAGCGTGTAATTCCGCTCGTTGAAAACGTTGAGGAAGCCTTTAGGTTCGTGAAGGGAACGGGGACGAGCTTCGGGACGGGTGGTATGAGGAGCAAGCTGGAGGCGACGCGCCTCGCTACCGCCCTTAACATCCCCGTAATCATAACCGGAAAGGAGGAGGACATTCCTTCCCTGAAGGACAAAAGGACAAAAGGGACGCTCTTTATGCCCTCAAGGAGAAAGCTCAGGAACGCCCTGAAGGTTATAGCGACGCTTGAGGAGCCGAAGGGGATTATCGTAATAGACGACGGGGCGGTTAGGGCTTTGAAGTCTGGAAAGAGCCTCCTTCCCGCGGGCGTTGTGAAGGTTGAGGGTAGCTTCGGCAGGGGGGACGTCGTGAGCATAACCGACGAAAGGGGGCTCATAATCGGGAAAGGTAAGGTAAATTTCTCCTCCGAGGAGTTAAAACTCATAAAGGGAAAGAAAACGTCGGAGGTGAGGGA